>JASFSD010000001.1:0-26926 GCA_050114575.1 Gammaproteobacteria bacterium
CGATCGTCTGGCCGTGTTTCTCGTCGGCCATGGCAGTTACGACGGGACGGCCTACAAGTACAACCTCAAGGGTGAGGACATCGACGGCGCCGAGCTGAGCGAGCTGCTTGCAGCCGTGCCTGCCCGGAACCAGCTCATCGTCAACATGACCAGCGCGAGCGGCTCGGTGCTGGAGGACTGGTCGACCGCGGAGGGGCGCGCCGTCATCACCGCGACGCGCAGCGGCGCCGAGCGCAACGCGACCCGCTTCGCCGAGCACTGGGCCGCGGCCCTGTCGGCTGAAGACGCGGATCTCAACAAGAACGGTTCGATATCCGCCCAGGAGGCCTTCGACTACACCGCTCGACTGGTAGCCGACAGCTTCGCGACGGAGGACACGCTGGCAACGGAGCATCCGCAGCTGCGCGGGGAGGCGGCGAGCGCATTCGAGGTCGCGAGATTGACGGCGAGGTCGGCGCAGACGCCCGAGGTCGCCGCGTTGAACGAGCGCCTTGCCGGGCTCGAGGAGCAGGTTGCCGAGCTGCGAACGCGGCGGGAGGAGCTCGGCGACGACTACCTTCCCCAGCTCCAGGCTCTGCTCGTCGAGCTGGCGCTGGTTCAGGAGCAGATCGACGACGCCCCCGCAGATTAGGTTGTTGTGATGCGATTCATTTCCCTGCTTCTCGTGGCCCCGCTGCTCGCACTTGCGGCCGTGCCCGAAGCTCGCGCTTACGCTATCGATTACTCCGACGACCGGCCGGAGGCGCTCAGAGCCTGCGACGACAGCCTGTTTCGCGGTCAGCAGGCGGAGTCCGCCCGCTGTTTCGGCGCGCTGCTCGGCGGCGACGCGGACCCGCGCATCAAGGCCGAGGCATCCTGGGCGCTCGGTAACGTCGTCACCGCCAACCAGTACTTTCAGGAAGCGTTCGATGCCTATCCGGACGATCCCCGGTTGCGGGTCCGCTGGGGCAAGCTGTTCCAGGCGACCTTCGCCGACACCGAGTCGCAGGTGCTGCCGCTCTACCGCGAAGCGCTCGCGATCGACCCGTCCTATGTGCCGGGCATACTCGCGCTGGCCGAGGTCGCTGCCGGCCGCTTCGAGGGGCGCGCGCGGGAGTGGGTCGACGAAGCGCTCGATCTCGACGACGAGGCGATCGGCGCACATCTGCTGCTGGCACAGATGGAGCTCGAGGTCAGCAACCTCGAGGCGGCCGAGGCCAGCCTCGACCGGGCGCTCGAGCTGATCGAGAGCAAGGGTTATCCGCCGCTCGAGGTTTACGCGCTCCGGGCATCGGCAGACCTCCTGCGCGACGTCTTCGACAGCCCCTGGATCGAGCGCGCGCTCGACTACAACCCGAGCTACGGTGACGCTTACGCGATTCCCGCCCATTTCTTCGTCATTACGCGACGCTATCGAGAGGCGATCGAATTCTACCAGCGCGCCGTCGATCTGCAGCCTGATCTGTACACTGCACACACCGAGCTCGGCGTGAATCTGCTGCGCGAGAATCGCATCGACGAGGCGTTTCGCCACCTGGTGACGGCTTATGAGGGCGAGGGCGGGTACAGCAGCGACAAGACAGTCAACACGCTTCGCCTGATCGACAGCTTCGACAACTTCACGGTCGAGGCCTTCGATGCCGAGACCGATCCCGCCGGCGGCGGCGCGGGCGTCATCCTGCGGCTGCACGAGGATCAGACCGCCATCCTGACGCCGTACGTGCTCGAGCTCATCAATGCCAGCATCGAGACATTCGAAGAGCGCTACGCCTTCGAGCCCGCCGAGCCGATCATTGCAGAGCTGTATCCCGTCGCTGCGGATTTCTCGGTCCGGACAGCCGGCCTGCCGGGCATCGGCCTGCTCGGCGTCACCTTCGGCTACCTCGTCGCGATGAACAGCCCGCCACCGGGCCTGACTGGCGATTTTCACTGGGGCACGACGCTCTGGCACGAGGTCGCGCACGTGTTCACGCTCGAGGCGACCGATCATCTCGTGCCGCGCTGGTTCAGCGAAGGCGTATCGGTGTACGAGGAATGGAGCTCGGGCCCGCTGCCCGGCCGGCACATCCCGGTTCATGTGCTGCAGGCTATCGAAGCCGGCCGGTTCCTGCCGATCGCGGAGCTCGACGAAGGGTTCATCCGCCCGACTTACGAGAACCAGGTCATCGTCTCGTACATGCAGGCCGGCTTGATCTGCGAGTTCATTGCGTCGAGTTTCGGTCAGGAGGCGCTGGTCAGGATGCTCGAGCGTTTCCGTGAGGGCGAGGACACCTCGGCCGCGATCACCGCGGCCTCGGGCGTGACTCCCGAGGAATTCGACCTCCAGTTCGCCGCGCATATCGAATCCGAGCTCGGCAGCGTGCTGACCAACCTCGAGCCCTGGACCGGCGCGCTGATGGAGCTGCAGCAGAGCGTTCAGGATGAAGACTGGGAAAACGTGCGCGTCGTGGCCGAGAGCGCGATCGAGCTCTTCCCCGATTACGTCGACGAGAACAGCCCGTTTCTGTATCTCGCCAACGCGGAGCGCGAGCTCGGCAACGAGGCGGCGGCGCGCGAGACGCTGCTCCGATACTGGCAGCTCGGCGGCTACGATCCCGGCGCGCTGATGCAGCTGTCACGCTGGCTGACGGAAGCCGAAGATACGGCAACCGCGATCGACGTCCTCGAGGCGCTGGTGCTGGTCTCGCCACTGGACGAGTCCGTGCACTCGGAGCTTGGCGACCTGCTGCTCGATGTGCGCCCGGCCGATGCGCTGGTCGAGTTCACCGTGCTGGCTGCGCTCGATCCGCACGACCAGGCCGGCATCAATCTGCGTCTCGCCAGAGCCCATCGGGCACTCGGTGACATCGACAAAGCCACGGAGTATTTATTGTATGCTCTGGAGATCGCGCCCAATTACCGCGAGGCGCAGCAACTACTACTGGAGATCGTTCGTTGAGCACAGAAGTCCCGACAGATATCGAATCTGAAGAAGCCAAGGCCCTGATCGAATCGTTCAACGCGGCGTTCTCCAAGATCCGGACCGAGGTTCGCAAGGTCATCGTCGGCCAGGACGAGGTCGTCGAGAATCTCTTGATGACACTGCTGGTCGGCGGTCACTGCCTGATCACGGGCATGCCCGGCACGGCGAAGACCCTGCTCGTCAGAACGCTCGCCGATGCACTCGGGCTGACCTTCAAGCGCATTCAGTTCACGCCCGACCTGATGCCCACCGACGTCACCGGCACCGACATCATCGAGGAAGACGCAACCACGGGCGGGCGGACCTGGACCTTCGTCCCCGGGCCCCTGTTCACGAACGTGCTGCTCGCCGACGAGATCAACCGGACGCCGCCGAAGACACAGTCGGCGCTGCTCGAGGCGATGCAGGAATTTTCCGTGACCGTGCGCGGCACGTTTCATCACATCGATCGGCCGTTCTTCGTGCTGGCAACGCAGAACCCGATCGAGCTCGAGGGCACGTATCCGCTGCCCGAGGCCCAGCTCGACCGATTCCTGTTCAACGTCGTGCTCGATTACCTCAGCGACGACCAGGAGCTCGAGGTCGTCAACCGCTTCACGACGCGCATGGATATCCCGCCTGTCGAGCCCTGCACGACGCCCGATGAGATCCTGAAGTTCCAGTCCCTCGTGCGTCAGGTGCCGGTGGCCGAGAGCGTGAACCGCTTCGCCGTGAATCTGATCAGGGCAACGCGGCCGGAAGATCCGGTCGCTCCCGAAGTCGTGCGCAAGTACGTGCAGTACGGCGCCAGTGTCAGGGCGACGATGTTCGTGACGCTCGCGGCCAAGGCGAGAGCATTGATGAACGGCCGTTATCACGTTACTCGCGACGACATCAAGCATCTCGCTTTGCCGGTCCTGCGCCATCGCGTTCTGACCAACTACTTCGCCGAATCCGACGGTATCAACGTCGACCAGGTGCTCACTCAGATGATCGACGCCATCGAAGCCGGTGGCGTTCAGGCACGGGCGAGCTAACCGGGCGTGGCCACCGCCGGAGCCAGGGATCCGCGGCACCTGCTCGAGCCGCAGGTGCTCGCCGGCCTGTCCAACCTCGATCTCGTCGCCCGCGCCGTGGTCGAGGGCTTTCTGACCGGTCTGCACCGGTCGCCGTTCTTCGGCTTCAGTCAGGAATTCCGCGAGTACAAGGCGTATGCCGAGGGTGACGATCCCCGCTTCGTCGACTGGAACGTCTATGCGCGCACCGAGCGCACCTATATCAAGCGATTCCTGGGCGAGACCAATACGCGTCTCGTCGTCCTGCTCGACGCGAGCGCGTCGATGGGCTACGGCTCGAAGGGGGTGACCAAGCTCCAGTACGGCAAGTTCCTGGCGGCGACGCTCGCGTATCTCGCGGCGCGGCAGCACGACGCCGTCGGGCTGGTCGTGTTCGACGAGGACATCCGCGATCACCGCCAGCCGTCTTCCCGGCCAGGCCATCTGCAGGGCGTGCTGCATGCGATCGACCGGGCGGAGCCCGGCACGGGCACCGATCTTTCGCGTCCCATCGAGCGCTTCCGCGAGTTCGAAAAAGGCCGCGGGCTGGTCGCGGTGATATCGGATTTCTATTGCGATCCCGAAGCGCTGCTGCAGGGAGTTCGGCCGCTGGCTTACCAGGGTCAGGACGTCGTGCTGTTTCAGCTGCTCGACCCGGAAGAGCTGAAGCCGGAGCTGCGCGAGTCGGCTCTGCTCGAGGACATGGAATCGGGCGACACGGTCGAGGTGTCGCCGAGCTTCATGCGGGCGCGCTATCGGGAAAAAATCGATGCCCATATCGGCGATCTCAAGCGCCAGGCAACGGGCGCCGGAGCGGATCACGTGCTGGTCGACATCACGCATCCGCTCGACGAGGCACTCAGGAGTTACCTGCTGTTTCGACAGAGGCGCGGGTAAGCGGATGCAGAAGTCTGATACGGGTTCCAGGCAGGGCAGGGCATGAGCTTTCTGGCGCCGGCTTTTCTCGCAGGTCTCTTCGCCATTGCGATACCGTTGTGGCTGCATCGGCTGTCTGCCGAGAACCCGAATCGGCGACCGTTCAGCTCGATCATGTTTCTCGAGGCCGGCGAGCCGCAGCGGGTCCTCGCCAAGCAGGTGCAGTATCTCCTGCTGCTGGCCGCCCGCATCGCCATCATTGCCGCTCTCGTGCTCGCCTTCCTGCAGCCGGCAATCTGGCGCAATCCCGCAGCCGGCGCTGTCGGTGATCAGCGGCTGCATGTCATCGTCGTCGATACGTCGGCTTCGATGGGGGCCGGCGATCGCTGGGACGAGGCGATCGACACCACGGTCGATCTCATCGATTCGGTCCCGGTTTCCGATCCCGTTCAGGTCATCGCCGCCGGCCGCGTGCTCGAGATCGTCACCGGGGCAACCCTCGACAAGGGCGTCGCCAGACAACGCGCGCTGAGCCTCGAGCCCGGCATTTTTCATGTCGATTACGGTCAGTTGACGCGCGCGCTCGACGGCGTGCTGCGGACGGCCGAGCTGCCGACCGTTCTGCACTTCGTCACCGACGCCCAGAGGAGCGCACTGCCGACGCGATTCTCCGAGCTCGCGCCCACGGAGCCGGTCGAGATCGAGGTGCATCGCGTGGCCGCGAGCGAGCCGAACTGGTCGGTGTCGAACCTGTTCGGGTCGGCGCTCACGGGAGAGCTCGCCGCCACTGTTGCCAGCCACTCGACGGAGCCGGCCGAAAGGACGCTCTCACTCGAGCTCGACGGCGCGCAGGTCGATGAGCAGACCGTCGCTCTGGCGCCCGGCGAGCAGGTCGTCGTCGAGTTTTCGCCGCTGACGCTTCAGCCCGGGGCCAATCGAGTCCGCGTCATCATGACCCCGTCCGACGAGCTGGCGGGAGACGACGTGCGGATGCTGGCACTCAATCGCCCGGAGCCGCACCCGGTGCTGGTCGTCTCGGGCGAGCTCACGGGCACGGCCGACACGCGATTCCTGACCGACGCGATGAGCGTCCTGCAGGGGCTTGCGCTCGAACCGAAGTCGATCGGCGCCAGCGCGCTGGGCGACGAGGATTTCGACGATTACGAGTTCGTCGTCGTCTCCGATGCGGCGGTGCTCGACGCCGGTGAGGTGGATCGTCTCCGGGATTATGTCGAATCGGGTGGCGGTCTGCTGCTCGCGCTCGGCGCGCGCTCGCCGACGCTCGCGGAGGTCCCGCTCACCGAGCACCAGTTCGCGGAAGCGACCCAGCAACTGACCACGAGCGCGGCCGACGCGGTCACGATCGGGTCGATCGAAACCGGGCATCCTGCCCTGGTCGGGCTCGACACATTGCGTGCCGTGCGTTTTCTGCGCTATGCCGCGATCGAGGAAACCGATGAAGACGGTGTCCTGATCCGCCTCGAGACCGGCGATCCGCTGTTGCTGGAGCGGGCGCTCGGCGACGGGCGGCTGTTGCTGTTCACGTCCTCACTCGACCGGCAATGGAACGATCTGCCGAAGGAGCCGGTCTTCGTGCCTTTCGTCGCCGGGATTTCCGATCACCTGCTGGGCGGCGCCGGATTCACCAACGAGGCGACTCTCGGCAGTACGCTGGCGCTGCAGGCCATGGGAATGTCCGGTGGCCAGATCTTTGCGCCCGACGGCAGCTCCGCGCTCGGGCTGGGCGCTGCGGGTACCGATGTGCTGCTCGATCAGATCGGTTTCTACGAGCTCGTCGGCGGCGGCCGCTCCGAGCTCGTGGCTGTCAATTTCGACGTGCAGGAGTCCGTTCTCGACTCGGCCGACGATGCCACGCTGACGCGCTGGCAGGATCTGGGCCGGGCCGCGGCAGACGTCGAGGCCGCGGCCGGCGGCGTGGTTCAGGAGGAGGTTCAGGTCCCGCTGGGATACTGGCTGCTTTTGCTCGTATTAGCGGCCGCAATCGTGGAATCTGGACTGGGAAACTGGCATCTTAGGGTGCGAAGAGGTATCGCAGCATGAACGCCAGACAGCAGCTCGAAGGTTACCTGGATCAGTTTCGCCAGCGCTTGACGCGACTGGTGGTCGCGCGCGGCGCTGCTTTGCTCGCCGTTGCGGCTCTGGTTATCACCCTCGCAGCCGTATGGTTCGGCACTCGCCGGGCATTCGACGCCGAGTTCATGATGGTGGCGCGGCTGGCGCTGCTCGCCGTGATGATCGCCATCGCCGTCGGGCTACTGATCATTCCGCTCAGAGCCATGAAGCGAAATCGGGCCGTCCCCGACATCGAGCGCCGCGCCCCGGATTTCGACGGCCGGATCGAGACCTACGACGACCTGGCCGCTTCGGGCCGGAAGTCGCCGTTTCTCGGTTTACTGGCGGAGGATGCGCTGCGTTACGCACGAAAGATGCCGGTCGCGCTCGGCGTGACGCGGCTCGAGCTGTCGCTGCCGACAGTGATCGGCGGAGTTGCCGTATTGACGCTGCTCGGTGCCGCGATCGTCGGTCCCGGTAACTGGCGCTACGGTGTCAGAGACCTCTGGGCCGGCTGGCTCCTGGACGACACGCTGCCGCCGCAGTTCATCGCCGTCGAGCCGGGCGATGCCACCGTGCGTCGTGGCGGTGACATGCGCATAAGCGCCGAGGCCGAGGGCTTCGATCCGGCCTCGATGACGTTGTTTGCGCGCTTCGGCCCGGGCAGCGACTGGCAGAGCGCGCCGATGAACGAGATCGGCGATGCGTTCGAGTTCACGTTCTTCGCGGTGCGAGAGCCCGTCACCTACTATCTGACGGCCGCCGGTGTCAGGACGCCCGAGTTTTCGATCGATGTGGTCAATCTGCCCGACATTTCACGGATCCGGCTGACCTACGATTATCCTGAATGGACGCGCCTCGACGATGCCGTCGAAGACCCTGGCTACGACATTCGCGCCGTGGCTGGCACCGAGGTTCAGCTCGAGGTCGAGAGCAGTGAGCCGCTGACGAGCCCGATTCTGATGATAGACGGTGAGTCCGTAGCGATGACGGCTGCCGGAAATCTGAGCCGCGGCTCGCTCACTGTCGAGGAAGACGGTGAGTATTTCGTCTCGATGCTGTTCAACGGTGAGCAGGTGCAGGTCAGCGACGAGTACTTCATCACGGTCGTCGAGGACCGCGAGCCCGAGCTCACGATCGTCCGGCCCGGGCGCGACTGGCGCGCGAGCCCGATCGAGGAAGTCACGATCGCCGTCGAGGGCAACGACGACTTCGGCTTCGAATCGGCCGAGATCCGTTACTCGGTCAACGGCAGCGACTGGTCGAGCATTCCGCTCGATGTTGCAGGCACCGAGCTCGAGGGCGACGGGGTCATCTATCTGGAAGATCTGCGGCAGCCTTTGCTCGCGCGTCAGGCGCAGACGAGCTTCGATCCGGGCGCGACTCTGACGATCGATGATCTCAGGGCGCTGCGCGATGATATTGCCAGTGCCGACGCCGGGGAGAGCGCCGACGACGCAGTCGAGCCGCTGCCGACGGATCGCAGCCTCGAGCCCGGCGACCTCATTTCTTACTACGCCGTGGTCGAGGACAGAGAAACCACGGTTCAGACCGATCTGTACTTCATCGAGGTGCAGCCGTTCGATCGCCGCTTCAGCCAGGCCGACGCCGGTGGTGGCGGCGGCGGTGGTGGCGGCGGCGGCCAGCAGGAGCGCGACGAGATCTCGCAGCGCCAGAAAGAAATTCTGACCGCGACCTGGAACCTGATCCGCGAGCAGGACGACGAGCCCGAGAGCTTCCTCGACGAGCAGCAGCTGCAGGACAACGCCCTGATGCTTGCCGAGCTGCAGCGCACGCTGGCCGAGCAGGCACAGAGCCTGGCGGATCGGACGCAGGCCAGACGTCTCGACAACGCGGACCCGAGAATCGGCCGCTTCGTCGAGAACATGGAGCTGGCCGTCGAGCTCATGGGTCCGGCGGCCGAGCGTCTCGCCGACGTCGAGCTCGAAGAGGCGGTCAGCCCGGCGCAACAGGCGCTGCAATACATCCTGCGCGCCGAGGCCTTGTTCACCGATATCGAAGTCAGCATGCAGCAGGGCCAGCAGGGCGGCGGCGGAGGCGGCGGCCTCGCCGGGCGCGACCTCGCGGAGCTGTTCGAGCTGGAAATGGATCTCGACCGCAATCAGTACGAGACCGAGCAGTCGGTCTCCTTCGACAGCGAGGGCGGTGAGCAGGGCGGCCAGGAAATCGACGAAGCCATCCAGAAGCTGCAGGAGCTGGCCAGGCGTCAGGAGCAGCTGGCCGAGCAGGCCAACCGCCGCGACCAGGTTACCGATCAGGAGCGCTGGGAACAGCGGTCGCTGCAGCGCGAGACCGAAGAGCTCCTGCGCGAGCTCGAGCAGCTGCAGCAGCAGCTCGCCCAGGCGCAGCAGCAGCAACAGCAGGGCCAACAAGGCCAGCAGGGCCAGCAGGGCCAACAAGGCCAGCAGGGCCAACAGGGCCAACAGGGCCAGCAGGGCCAACAAGGTCAACAGGGCCAGCAAGGAGGCCAGCAGGGGCAGCAGTCGCTGGCGCAACAGACGGCGGAGACGATCGAGCAGCTCGAGCGCGCGCTGTCGGCAATGAACCGCGGCGGCGACCCGAATATCGATCAGGAAGCGGCGCGACGCGCGGCCGAGCTGGCCCGTGAGCAGCTGGCCGAGGCGCTCGAGCAGTTGACGGCCGGCCGTCAGCAGGCGGCAGACGAAGCATTTTCCGGTCTGAACGAGCGGGCGGCCGAGCTGTATTCCCGACAACGTGAGGCGACTGAGGCGCTGCAGCAAGCGCTGGAGCAGGCCGCCGAGGACCGCGCCAGAAACAATGCGACCAGCGCCAGGCTCGATAACCGCACGGCGGACGAGCTCAGCGATGAGCGTTACGAGCTCGCCGATGTTCTGTCCGAGCTCGAGGAAGACATTCAGCGTGTCGCCCAGGAGTTCCGGCGCCAGGCGCCCGAAGCCACGCGTGAGCTCGACGAGGCGCTCGCCGATCTGCAGGAATCGCAGGCCAGCGCCGTGCTCGAAGCCGGCGCGACCTATATCTGGCGTGGCGACGGGGCGCGGGTCGCAGCCTACGATCAGGTCATCAGCTCGGCGCTCAGGGATCTCGAGCGAAACACCGAGCGTGCCGAGGAGCTCGCCGTGCGCGAGGTCGTCGAAGGCGAGCTCGACGAGCCCGATCCAAATGCCGAGCTCGTCGCCGAGCTGCAGAATCTGCGTCGTCAGCTCGCCAACCTGACGGCCGGGCAGCGCGGTCAGCCTGGCCAGCAGGGTCAGCAAGGCCAACAGGGTCAGCAGGGCCAACAGGGCCAACAGGGTCAGCAGGGTCAACAGGGCCAGCAGGGCCAGCAGGGTCAACAGGGCGGCGGCGGTCAGCCGGGAGGCAACGTCGGTGGTAACCGTGTCGGCGGCTTCGGTGGAGGCCCCGGCGATTTCTACGACGTCAACCGCAGCGGCATCTGGGATCCGTTGAACAACAATTTCTTCGATGATCCCGAGGCCGTTGCCAATCTCGAGGATGTGCTCGACGTGGCGGGCAGCGACCTGATCAACCTCGGCGCCAGGCTGCGCGCGGAAGGCTTGAGCGATGAAGAGCTGCAGGCCGTGCGTGAGCTCGGCGATGCGTTGCGCCAGGGCCTGCGCGGTAATCCCGAGCTCATCGAAGCCGAGTTTCAGGCGCTGGTCAATCTGACCGAGCAGCTCGAGCTCGACCTGCAGGCCGACGGCGACCGCTCCGAATCGACGGTACGCACCGAAGCGCCGACGCAGGTCGCACAGGGCTACGAGGACGCGGTGGCGGAGTACTACCGCCGGCTGGGTCGCTCGGCCGAATAGGGCGGTCGGCGCGCTGGCTTCCGACGCAGGCGTTCGGCCGCCGCAAGAGCTCGAGTTTCAACTGCCGGCGCTGACGCTCAAGGCGCTCGAGTGGCGTCGCCGCGACGCAATGCCCGTCATCGCTCTGCACGGCTGGCTCGACAATGCCGGCAGCTTCGAGCTGCTCGCGCCGAAGCTCTCCGCCTGCAACGTGGTTGCGCTCGACGCCGCGGGGCACGGCCTGAGCGGCAATCGCTCGGCCGATTCGAGCTACAACATCTGGCAGGACCTCGGCGACATCCTCGATGTCACGGAAGCGCTCGGCTGGGAACGGTTCAGCCTGCTCGGACACTCGCGCGGGGCGGCCGTCGCGACGCTGTTTGCCGGCACGTTTCCGGATCGCGTCGAGCGGCTGATGCTGATCGAGGGCGGCCTGCCGATACTCGGCGAAGCCGAAGATGCGCCGGAAAATCTGGCCAGGGTGCTCGAGGCGACCCGCAGGTTGCGGGACCGCGGCGGCCGCGTGTTCGCCTCACGTGCCGAGGCGATCGACGAGCGTGTCGACGGCTTCTCGCCCGTCAGCAAGGAGGCGGCCGAAATTCTCGCGCGGCGCTCGCTCAGTGAGGTCTCCGGCGGCTGGCAATGGCAGGGCGATCGACGGCTGAAGGCAGGATCTGAGCTGCGCCTGACGCGCGAGCTGCTGCAGCCCTTTCTCGAGCGCATCACGGCGCCGTCCATCTGCGTGCTGGCGGAGGAAAGCCCTTTCGGCGATCTCGACGTCTATCGTGAGATGCTGGGGCTGATCCCGGGGATCGAAGTGCATCGCATACCGGGCCGGCACCACTTTCATCTAGAGGGGGCGGCCGACGACATCGCGGCGCATCTGATGCGATTTCTCGCGGCAGCCTGAGGCCGCTGCGTGGACAGGACGCTCGAGCTCCTTACCAAGTTCTACCTCGGCTCGATCGTCGTCATCGGCATTGCCTGGATTCTCGACCTGCCGCAGGCGTACGGCGTTTCTCCGACTGATCCCGAGTGGATCGGATTGCTGGTCGGAGTCGGGGTCGCCGCGTCGCTGCTGCGCCAGCCTTATTCGGCATCGCACCGCTGGATCGACGGCCTGCTCGGGCCGATCGCTATCGGCTGCTGGGTCTGGATGTCGCTGAACCAGAATGCCTGGATCATCGATATCGAAGGCCTGACTGCGGCCAAGTTCGTGCCGGCGCTCGTCGGGTTGCTGCTGTTGATCGAGGGCATGCGTAAGAGCGCCGGACTGCCGATCACGATTCTGGTCTGGATCCTCATTGCGTACGGGCTCGCCGGTCAGTTCGTTCCCGGTGTGTTTCAGGCCGCTCCGCAGGCCGCGGGAGACTTCGTCTTTTATCTCTATGCAGACGGGAACGCCGTCCCCGGCCGCGTGCTCACGATCGTCGCGACGCTGGTGCTGGCCTTTATCGTCCTCGGCCGGATCATGCAGGTCAGCGGCGCGATCCAGTTCTTCACCGATCTGGCGCTCGCGCTCATGGGCGGGCGGCGCGGCGGTCCGGCCAAGGTTGCCGTCGTTGCTTCGAGCGTTTTCGGGTCGATCAACGGCACCGCCGTCGGCAATATCATGTCGACGGGAATCGTGACGATTCCGTTGATGAAGAATGCCGGATTCAGACCGCAGTTTGCCGCGGCTATCGAAGCCGTCGCGTCGAACGGTGGCCAGTTTGCTCCTCCGGTGATGGGTGCGACCGCTTTTCTGATCGCAGATTTTCTCGGTGTGCCGTACTCGCAGGTCGTCCTCGCAGCGCTCGTGCCCGCCTTGCTTTATTACGTCTGCCTGTTCCTCCAGGTCGACGCGATCGCCATGCGTTTTGGCCTGCACGGGCTGCCGAAGGAACAGTTGCCGCGATTCGGGCCGCTGCTGCGTGAGGGCTGGTTGTTCCTGGTTCCGCTGGCGGTGCTCGTCGTGCTGCTGTTCGTCTTTCGATTCGATCCGGCGTGGTCGGCGCTGGCTGCAGCAGCAGCACTGGTCGTTCTCAGCAGCGCCAGGCAGCGGCGGATCCTGCCCGCGTCGGAGTGGCGAGACATGCTGTTCGGGGCCGGTGAGAGCATGTTGCCGCTCTTGATGATCGCAGGCGGTGCCGGCATCGTCATCGGCGTCATGAACAGCACGGGGCTCGGGTTCTCGCTGTCGCTCGTGCTGACCCAGATCGGATCGGATTCGGGTCTGCTCGCGATGCTGCTGCTGACGGCCGTGATTTCGGTCGTGCTCGGTATGGGTATGCCGACGACGGCGATCTACGTGGTCCTGTATGTCGTCCTGGTGCCGGCGCTGATCGAGATGGGCATCACTCCGATGTCCGCTCACCTCTATATCTTCTATTTCGGGCTGCTGTCGTTTCTCACGCCGCCCGTGGCCGTCGCGAGCTACGTCGCCGCGGGGCTTGCCGGCAGCGGCATGTGGTCGACCTCCTGGGAGGGCGTCAAGCTCGCAGCGATGGCGTACTTCCTGCCGCTCCTGTGGTGCTACAACCCCGCGCTGCTGCTCGACGGCTCATGGCTGGAAATCGTCTACGTGGTCGCCACGGCGCTGATCGCGGCCGGGATGATGGCCTGGGGCCTGCAGGGCCGCTCCAGAACGGCTCGATTCGCCGTGCTGCGCGGCGGAGTGCTGGTCGTCGCTGCCGTCGTTTTCGGCGGCAGCACGGTCTGGCTCGGACCCGCCTCACCGGCCAATCTCGGGGTCATTGCTGCCGGTGCGGCGATCCTGCTGTCGCTGCGGCACAAAGCCCGTATGGCGCCGCGCACATAGCAACGGGGCGCCGCTCAGAAGACGAGGTTCAGCACCACGAGTGAGACGACGAGAAAGATGACGCTCATGATGCTGCCGGCCTTGAGGAAGTCGCTGACGTGATAGCCGCCCGGCCCCATGACCAGCGCATTGACCTGGTGGGTCGGCAGGATGAACGAGTTCGACGTCGAGATCGCGACGGTGACGGCGAACATCGCCGGGTCCGCTCCGCTGGCGACGGCCACGTTGATCGCGATCGGCACGAGCAGAACCGTGGCGCCGACGTTCGAGATAACCAGCGTGAACAGTGACGCGAGCACGGCGATCAGAGTCTGCAGCACCCAGGCGGGCAGCGGGCCGAAGTCGGTCAACAGGTGCATGGCGATGTAATTGGCGACGCCCGAGGATTCGACCGCGCGGCCGAGCGGCAGGAGCCCGGCGAGCAGAAACACGGTCGTCCAGCTGACGGACCTGTAGGCCTCGTCCATGGTCAGGAGGCCGAAGGTGATCATGCCGACGGCGCCCGTCATCAACGCGACCGGCAATGCGATTTCCGTGAACAGGATCAGGCCCAGCGAGACCGCGAGAAAAACGATCGCGAGCGCGACTTTGTACGGGCTGCGTTCCTCGCGCGGATAGTCGGCGGTGACGACGACGTAGTTGCGGTCCTGCTCCAGGCGCGTCAGATCTTCCCAGCGGGTGTGGCAGATCAGCGTGTCGCCGGCGGCAAACGGAACCTCCTGCAGCGCACTGGTGATCGCCTTGCCCGAGCGGTAGATGCTCAGCAGACTCAAGCCCGTCGTCTCTCGCAGTCTGAGCTCGCGGACCGTCTTGCCGATGACGTTCGAGTCGGGCGGGATGACGACCTCGGCGATGCCGGCGACGGCGCGCGCGAGCATGTAGCGAAAGTCCTTGAGCTTCGGCCGCACGATCAGGTTGCCCGCTTCGATGAACCGCTTGAGCTCTTCGGGTTCGGCGATGACGGCAATCGTCGCCGGCGCGAGCAGCGGGCCGTGAATCGGCGGTGAGACGACCGAGACGCCGGCGTAATGCAGCGCGACGATCTTGGCCTCGTAACTGTGTTGCAGCGTCGCCAGGTCCTGGCCGGCCAGCGGGCTGTCGGCGGGCACTTCGAGCTCGCGAACCGCGGCGTTGATGCCGTGCACGTGCCGCAGGTAGCGCACGGTGCCGAAGCCGCGGACTCGCCGCCTCGGCGCTTCCCCCTCGGGCAGCACATAGCGGCCGAACACGGTGAAGTAGATCAACCCGGATGCAACGAGCGCGAGCCCGACCGGCGCGACGGCGAACAGGTCGAAGTGCGGCATCTGCTGGGCCGGCGCGAGCACACGGTTAGAGTTGTCCAGCAGATCGTTGAGCATGATCAGTGGGCTCGACGCGACCATCGTCATCGTGCCGCCTAGAATCGCGCAAAAACCCATCGGCATGATGAGGCGCGCCATCGGCAGCTGGGTTCGGGCCGAGATCCGAGAGACGACCGGCACGAACAGCGACGCGGCGCCGACGTTCTGCATGAAGGACGAAACCACCGACACCGTGCCTGAGACCAGGCCCACGATCCTGGACTCGGTCGCGCCGCCGTAACGCAGAATACCGCGCGCGATCTGATCCATGACGCCGGTCTTTTCCAGGCCCGCGCCGAGAATCATCACGGCGATGATCGAGACCACGGCATTACTCGAGAGTCCGGCGAACAACAGTTCCGGTTCGAGCATCAGATTCAGACCCGGCAGGTAGATCAACAGGCCGAGCAAGGTCATGATGAGCAGGGCGACGACGTCGACGCGCAGGATCTCGGTTGCGAACAGCACCACAGTGACGACGACGATCCCCATGACGATCGCCATTTCGGTGGTTAGTGCCGGCAGAACCTCCATCGCCTCATGCTAAGGCATTCGATGCCGCCTCAGGCCGTTTCCTCCACCGGCCAGAGCCGTTCCTCGACCTCGCGCCCTTCGCGAATGGCGCCCCACTTCTCGAAGCGCTGATAATAGGCCGAGACCTGAGCGAGCAGCTCGAGATCCCTGAGGTGCTCCTGGTAAGCCGCCTCGAGCCGCTCGCGGCTGGCTTTGGCCATGCCGCGGCATTCGGCAATCGCCTCGCCGACCTCCGCTCTCGTGCATTCGGTCGCCGGCTTCAGGTCGCCGTCGGCGATTGGCAGGAACTGAGGAAAATCCTTTCCCACTGTCACGGTTGCGGGTATGACCAGAACGTTCTGCGTCATCGCAATGCTCCTAAATCCATTTGTCCTTGCCTGGCGGCGCCGCGTGATCGATGCGTGATCCGTGCGGCCATCAACTTCATATACTTGAACTTCGGCCAAAGCACAAAAATTCGGCCTGCGGCAGCGGGGCACGAGCTTGTGTATCCTGTCCAACCCCGAACTCTATACGAAGAATCATGAAAGTATTCGAAGTGACTGCGGGCTCGAGCTCGCTCGAAGGCTTGGTGGCGACAGAGCGGCCCAAACCCGAACCCGGTCCGACCGAGGTCCTGGTGCGCATGCACGCTGCCTCGCTCAATTTCCGTGACATCGCGATCGTGCGCGGTAAATACATCGGCGGTCCCGTGACCCGAGACACTATCCCGCTTTCCGACGGCGCCGGCGTCGTCGAGGCAGTCGGCAATTCCGTCACGGGCTTCGAGTCCGGCGACCGGGTCACGGCAACGTTTTTTCAGGGCGGGCCGATGCAGACACTCGGCTCGCCGCTCGATGGGGCGCTTGCCGAGTACGCCGTGTTCGATCAGAGCGGCCTGCTCAAGCTGCCGGACGAGCTCTCGCTCGAGCAGGCGGCGACACTGCCCTGTGCCGGTGTCACGGCGTTCAACGCGCTGTTCGAAGGCAAGCGGCTGCGCCCGGGAGACACCGTGCTGACGCTCGGGACCGGTGGCGTTTCGATCACGGCCCTGCAACTGGCCAAGGCCGCCGGCGCCCGTGTGATCATCACGTCGTCGAGCAACGAGAAGCTGGAGAAGGCCCGCGCGCTCGGCGCCGATATCACGATCAACTATCGCGAGCAGCCCGAATGGGCGGCCGCCGTCCAGGAAGCGACAGGCGGGCAGGGCGCCGACCACGTCATCGAGCTCGGCGGCGTCGGCACGCTGCCGCAGTCGTATCAATCTGTCGGCTATGAAGGCGAGATCAAGCTCATCGGCGTCATGACCCTGCCGGACGGCGATCTGAGCCCGTATCCGCTGATGTTCAAGAGCGCCTCTTTGCGCGGGATCTTCGTCGGCCGGCGGCACCTGTTCGTCGATCTGCTCAAAGCCGTCGCGCAGAACGGCATCGAGCCGGTCATCGACAAGGTGTTCTCGTTCGACGAGGCGGTCGCCGCCTACGAGTACATGGCCTCTGCCAAGCACTTCGGCAAGATCGTCATCCGCATCGCCTAGAAAAAGGGGTCAGAGCCCTTTTCGAGAAAAGGGCTCTGACCCCATCTAGGGAAAGTGGGCTCTGACCCCTCTTTCTTATTTCGAGAAAGTCAGCGAGTACCTGGGGTCGGCCAGCAGGCATTCGGCCTCGGGCACGCCGAGCTCCTTGCGGACGACGTTCGTGCCCTGGACCAGCGCCCCCATCTTGTAGAGCGCGTGGCGTCGGCTCATGCCTTCGCGTCCCATGCCGCAGTCGGATGAGATCACGAGCCGTTCGGCCGGGATGTGCTTCATCGCCGTGCGGATGTGGTCGGCCACGGCGTCGACGCGCTCGACCTGCAGCGAGTGATGATCGATTACGCCGATCGTGACCTTCATGTCCGTAATGTGCTGGCCGATCGCCTCGAGGTCCATGCCGTTCGACGAGACTGACTCGAAGGTGATCACGTCGGCGTCGACCTTGTTCAGGATCTCGAGCGCGGGCTTGTAGGTCTGCACGTCTGCAAACATGCGCTGCTGCGACGGGTTGCCCCAGCAGGTGTGGCACCAGACCTCGGTCTTGTCCCGAAGCCCTTTGACCGTGTTGTTGAACACCTCGAGCATGTACTCGGGGTTGATCTTGTCGTCGACGACGCCGCGCGCCGCGAGCAGATGCACCTGCGGCTCTTCCATCTGGATCACGGGGCAGCCGGCATCGGCGAGCTCGTGCAGTTCCTCGTTGAAGGCTTCGGAGATCGCCCAGATCCGATCGCGAACGTCCTTGTAGTGGAAATCCTGGACCGCGAATGCCACGAGCTCGGGTGTCACCGTGCCGAACTTGACGGGTTTGTGGGTCATGCGCTGGGCGGCCTTCCACATCGTCGCGTACTGCATGTCGCCACGGCCGACGGGGCCGACGATGCTCGGCATGACGCGAGCCTCGATGTAGTCGTGCAGGATATGCCCGCGCGGGAAGCCGATGCCGCCACCGCCGATCGGCGCCGGCTTGGGCTTGCGGTCGAATCCATCCATGTGCGAAGGCGGATAGGAGGTCCAGCTCTGTCCGCCGATATCCTGCGTGAATCGGACGTCACCGTCGGAAAAGATGTCGAGGCCGGCAATCTCCTGCTGATTCAGGTAGACCGCGAGCGCGTCCTCGTATTGCTCGCGAAACCTCGTTTCGACCATCGCTTCGACGAAGGTCTTGAGGCCGAGGTTCTCGGTGTACCAGGACGGCCGCGGCAGCGAGCCGGTGATCGTGGTCGGCAAAATCTTGTCTTTGGTGGCGCCTAACATATTGATTCTTCATTCTTTGGTGGTTGAGAGCAGCGCAAGCTAACGCAAGCGGCCGTCGTTGACAACCGTGGCATCGCGCAGCGCGGACAGGGTCACGACTTGTTGCAATTTAGACTCGGTGTAATTATCGTGCTTTCCGGGGAGTCCAGCTTCGAGATGTCGCGCATCATCGTTGCGGCCGCGAGTCGGACCATAGCAATAGAAGCATTGGTGGGGAATCAAACTATGAATAGGAAACCGCTAAGTGCGGCCGTGCTGGCTGCGCTCGGAGGCTACGCCGTGGGCGGAACAAACGTAGCGCTGGCGCAACAGGAGTCGAGCACGGGCACAATCGAGGAAGTTCTGGTCACGGCAACCCGGCGGGTCCAGGAAGTGCAGGATGTTCCACTGTCGGTCGTCGCGATCACGGCGGAATCGATGGAGGCTCAGGGCATCGAGAACATGGAAGATCTCAATGCCGTCGTCCCGAACGTCGTCATCGCGGGTGACAACGTCGGCACCGACGAAGCGATTTTCACATTGCGCGGTATTCCGAATGTCGGCCTGTATGTCGACGGCATCTGGCAGGTCTCGAACAACGGCCTGTTGCTGCGTGAGTTCGTCGAGCTCGATCGCGTCGAGGTCCTGAGCGGACCGCAGGGCACACTGTACGGCCGCGACTCGACGGGTGGCGCCATTCGAATCTACACCAAGCCCCCGGCCGAGGAGTTCGGCGGCCAAGTCAATCTCGAGGTCGGTAACCTCGATCGCCGGGACATCTCCGCATCGGTCGACATCCCGTTTTCGGACACTTTCCGCTCGCGCTGGACGGTGAGCAGTGTCGATCGCGAGGGCTACATTTCGAGCATCACGTCCGGGCAGAAGACCGGCGGGTACGAGGATGAGGTCCTGCGCGCCGACTTCATCTGGGAGCCGTCGGATCGCGTCAGCCTGCGCTTCAGCGCCCAGGACGACGAGATCGTCTCTACCACGGCACGGGTCCAGACCTGGATCGAGCCTCAGCTTGCCTACAATTCGGGCTACCAGATGGGCCTCGCCGAGGCCTTCGACATCGCCAGCGGCGGCCGCTGGAACTGCATGACGGCCTGCTCGGGCTGGCCCGGTGGTCAGCTCGGTGAGTGGGAGGGATCGTCCGAGATTACGGTGCCCTCGCGCCAGTGGCTCGAGCAGCGAAGCATCGATCTCAATGTCGATGTAACGGACAACATCGCATTCCAGTACCTGTTCGGCGACACATTCGTCGACAACCGCACCTATAACGACTGGGATTCCGGTCCGTTCAACTTCTACATCGACTATTTCAACAACGAGATCGAGCTGCAAAGCCACGAGTTCCAGTTCTCGGGCGGCAATGACCGGTTCAGCTGGGTCGCAGGTGTCTATACCTGGGATCAGAAGAATCGCGATCGCAATCCGGCCTGGTCGATGCGCGAGTGGTCGGACGTCGACAGCTACGGCGAGGCTCAGCCTTTCTCGTACGTCAATGACATCCTGCCGAACGAGGCCTGCACCACGCGGACGCCCGCCGACGTGATCGACGATTTCAGCAACCCGTTCGTCGCCGCATCTTTCGCAAATATCGACCCTGCGGACTACGACTCTGTCGACGGCTGGCCCGTCCCCTGCGAAGCCGTCTTTCTCCCGTTCGACGATATGGGTAATGGTCTCGGCTGGGTCGGCGCGCTCGCCGCAGGCGCCCGCCCGCCGGCCGGCGATCGTCTGACCGGCAGCGACATCGACGGCTATGCCTACTTCGGTGAGGTGACGATCGCGCTCGCCGAGTCGTTCGACCTGACGCTCGGTTACCGCTACCACGACCAGGAGGAGGATCAGTACGCCTTCGACGTCGATGCAGGCGTGGCTGCGGGCATCACGGCGCCGAAGCCGCTCATGACCAACCGCGAATGGGAGCGCGGCGGCGTTTACGATGGCATCCGCCTGCCCGGCGGTGATCATGTCGCATTCGATGCCGACACGATTCGCGTGGCCGGCAGTTGGCACCTGAACGACGACATCATGCTCTACGCCGGTTACACCGAGGGCTTCAACTCGGGCGGCCTCGACAACTACGTCGACAGTGTGGGACCCGTCGAAGTCGCGTACGATCCTGAGACGATCGAGAACAACGAGATCGGCATTCGAACCGATCTGCTCGATCGCCGCCTGCGGTTCAACGCGACCTACTTCTCGACCGACTGGATCGGCATTCATCTGGATGCGACGGTCAGGGATCGCGCCACGAATCAGGAAGTCACGGAGCTGGTCACGCAGAACGCAGCCAGCGCCAAGGCCGAGGGCTGGGAATTCGCCATCAGTTACGCGGCGACCGACCGGCTGCTGCTGCAGGCCAACATCGGTATTCTCGACACCAAGTACACGGACTCACAGAGCCCGGCAGTGTCGCTCAACACCGAGTTTTCGCGGGCGCCTGACGAGACCTACAACCTGGGACTCGAATACGATCAGGCGCTCGGCGGTGGCGGCTCGCTGCTGTATCGGTTCGATGCGAGCTACACCGGCGGCTACTGGCGCTCCAACACGCCGAGCCTGAGGCAGACGGCTTACGGCGTCATGCGCAGCTTCGAATCCGGCGATTACTGGAACCTCAATGCGAGGATGACGTTCATGCCTTCGGACGGCCGCTACGAGGTATCGCTCTACGGCACGAACCTGACGGACGACTATCATCTGAACTCGGGATTCCTGCACAACATCTGGCAGTTCGACTTTGCGACGGTGGATCGGCCGCGCGAGGTCGGTGTCGGCATGAAGATGTTCTTCTGATCGCTAAATCACGCTTCACGACTCAGACAGTGAGCGCATCGAGTAGAGCCGGCCGGGGCAACCCGGCTGGCTCTTTTCGTTGCCGCAGCGTGGCGCGCGCCGTCGTCCGCGCACGCCCGAGCCGCCTGCCGGCCATTTTTTGTCCCGCAAGCGCTCCTCAACCCCGCTACAATAGCGGCCGGCGCCCGGCCGGGTATTACTTGAACTAGAGCCCGCCGGTCCCGCTTCGTCAGGGCCCGCCGAGTCGGAGCCCGGCTCGCCCGCTGCGGCGTGAAAACTCAAGGAGAACTCGATGGATTTAGGCCAAGGCCTCGGCCATTTAACTTACTCGACGCTGGTCCACCCGGGCGACACCTGGCACGAGATGTGGAACAGCCTCACGACTTACGTGCCGAAAGTGAAGAAACGCGTCTGCCCGGATGCGCCTTTCGGCGTCTCGCTCAGAATTTCCAACGCGTCGGCCAAGGAGCTGACCAACGACCGCGGCGAGCGGGAGCGCCTCAAGGCCTTCCTCGACGATCATGATCTTTATCTCTACACGGTCAACGCCTTTCCCTACGGCCCGTTCAAGAACCGGCTCGTCAAGGAGGACGTTTACGAGCCCGACTGGCGGACCGACGACCGCGCCACCTACACGATGGAGGTCGCCAACATCCTGGCCGAAGTGTCGCCGGAATTCGTCGACCCGACGATTCAGAGCCCGCCGCTCGCGTTCAAGCCCAAGATCTACCGGCCGCGCCACGTCGAGGAGCTGACGCATCAGGTACTCCGGGTCGTATCGCACCTGATCACCCTGCAGCAGACGACCGGGCGTACTGTGCGGCTCGCGCTCGAGCCCGAGCCCTATTGCTTCCTCGAGACGACCGAGGAGGCGCTCGAATACTTCAAGGAGCACCTCTATTCGAAGCGAGCGGTCGATACGATCGTCGGCGCGACGGGCCTGAGCCGGGCTCAGGCCGACGATGCCCTGCACAACCATCTCGGCATGGTCTACGACATCTGCCATCAGGCCGTCGAGTTCGAGGACATCGGCGCCTCACTGCGCGCGCTCGCCGACGCCGGCATTCCCGTGTTCAAGCTGCAGGAGGCTGCCGCGATCCGGACACCCGAGGTGACCCAGGAAAAAGTCGACGCGCTCCGGAAGTTCGCCGACACGGTGTATCTGACTCAGACGGTCGAGCAGCGCAACGGCGAGCTGACCCGTTACCTCAACCTCGAGGACGCTTTCGAGGCCTGGGACAAAGATCCGGGGCCGCGTGAGTGGCGCACCCATTTCCACGTGCCTGTGTTCCTCGACGATCTCGGCGACTTCAAGACGACGCGGTTCGCGATCGAGGACGCGCTCAAGTTCCACCGCGAGAACAAGCTCTCCCCGCAGCTCGAGATCGAGACCTATACCTGGGATGTGCTGCCGGATCACCTCAAGACGGGCGATATCGTCGACTACGTCGTCATGGAGCTCGAATGGGTCCGCGAGCAGCTGCTCGGCAAGCAGTGATCGCCCTCGGGACCGGCGCGTAACAAGAAAAGGATTGACTATGAAAGTTGGATTCATCGGCCTCGGCAACATGGGCCAGGCCATCTCGGGCCGCATCATCGACGGCGGGTTCGATCTCACCGTCTACAACCGGACCCGGTCCAAGGCCGACGAGCTCGAGCAGAAAGGGGCCAGGGTCGCGGATTCGGTCGCCGAGGCCTGTGCCGGGCGCGACGTCGTCTTCACGATGCTCTCCGACGACAAGGCGCTGAATGCCGTCGTCGACGGCGGGCTGCTCGATAATCTGCCGAAGGGCGCGATCCACGTGCCGATGGGCACGCACAGCGTCACGGCGCTGCTCGAGCTCAAGGAGCGCCATGATGCGGCGGGGCATCGGTTCGTCGCCGCACCCGTGCTCGGCCGGCCCGATGCGGCGGCTTCCGGTCAGCTCGGCATCGTGCCGGGCGGCGATCAGGAGGCGATTGCGGAGCTCGGGCCGCTGTGGAAGGCCATCGGCCGACGCACGTTCGACGCCGGCTCCAATCCCGCCGGCGCGGCGGCCGTCAAGCTCGCCAACAACATGGTGCTCGGCTGCGCCGTCGAGGCCATGGCCGAGGCGTTCGCGCTCACGCGCAAGTTCGACGTCGAGCCGGTCGTCTTCAATGAGGTAATGACGGATGGCCTGTTCGCGGCGCCTGCCTACAAGGTCTACGGCGGGATCATTGCCAACGAATCCTACGAGAACGTCGGCTTTTCGGTGAAGCTCGGATTCAAGGACAGCAATCTCGTCATGGCTGCCGGGCAGGCGGCCAATGTGCCGCTGCCGAGCCTCAACGTCTTCCGCGATACGCTGCTCGAGGCGCTGGCGAACGGCGAGGGCGATCTCGACTGGGCTGTCATGGGACGCGTCAGAGCGCGGGCCGGTGGGCTCGAATAACTGAAGCTTAAGGTGAAGCAAGAATGATAAATGCTGGAATCGTCGGTCTCGGTTGGTGGGGCCGCACGCTGGTCGAGGCCGTTTCGGCGTCGAGCGACAAGATGCGTTTCGTCGCCGGTGCCACACGCACGCATAGCGACGAAGTCAAGGAGTTTGCGGGGGAGCACAAGTTCGATCTGCGTCAGAGCTTCGACGAGCTCATCGACGACCCGAAGATCGATGCCGTCGTGCTCGCGACGCCGCACTCGATGCACACGGACCAGGTCGTTGCGGCCGCCGCCAAGGGCAAGCACGTCTATTGCGAAAAGCCGTTCGCGCTGACCCGCGCCGAGGCCGTCGAGGCCGTCGAGGCGGCGGAATCGGCCGGAATCACCCTCGGCCTCGGTTACAACCGGCGCTGGCATCCGGAGATGACGACGCTGCGCGATCAGATCAACTCCGGCGAGCTCGGTGTCGTGCTGCACGTCGAGGCGACGATGACGTTCCCGAACGCGCTGATGCTCAAAGCTGATGCCTGGCGCGCCAGCCGCGAGGAGACGCCCTGCGGTGGCCTGACGCCGATGGGCGTGCACGCGATCGACGGCATGATCGATCTGTGCGGCCTCATCGACGAGGTCTACTGTCAGAGTTTTCGCCGCGCCGTCGAGATCGACGCCGACGACACGACTTCGATTCTGTTCCGGATGAAGGAAGGCATGTCGGGTTACCTCGGCACGATGACGGCGACCGGCGGCGGCTTCAACTTCCAGGTCTACGGCTCGAACGGTTTCGTCAAGCTCGAGGGCATGACGCACGTCGCCGGCGCGCCTTCCGAAGAACGCCGCACCAAGCTCTTCGGCCGCTGCACATTCAAGCCGCTCAAAGGGCCCGCCGAAGTCTGGGAGGCCGCGACGCTCGATATCGTCAAGGCCACGCTCGAGGATTTCGCCGAGGCCGCGAGCGGCGGCAAGCCGTTCATGATCCCGACCGAGGAAATGATCCATGGCGCCGCCGTGACCGAGGCAATCGTCAAGTCGGCGGCATCGCATCAGGTCGAGAAGGTCGTCTAGTAGGCAATGATGGGAATTTGTGCAAGACTCGTGACCGCATTCGCTGCCGTGTTGCTGGCTCCACTGGCTTTCGCCCAGGGACTCGGCACTCCCGAGATCCGGACCGAAACGCTCGGTCCAGGGCTACACGTCCTGTTCGGCCCGGGTGCCGGCAATATGCTCGTCTCGGTCGGCGACAGCGGCGTGCTTCTCGTCGACGACGGCGTTCCCAACATCGTCGACGCTTACAAGGCCACGATCGAAGATCTAGGCGGCGCTGGGATCGATCTTGTGATCAATACCCATTGGCACTTCGATCATGCCGACGGCA
Organism: Gammaproteobacteria bacterium; assembly: GCA_050114575.1. Lineage (GTDB taxonomy): Bacteria > Pseudomonadota > Gammaproteobacteria > Steroidobacterales > Rariloculaceae > DATCZB01. Next base: position 24,717 of record JASFSD010000001.1, read on the forward strand.
ACCAGGTTCTCGGTCCGGAAGGCGTCAGGATCGTGGCCCACGAGAACTCGCGCCAGATGATGATGCGCGACAACGTCATCAACCTGGTCGCGCAGACGATGGACCAGCCGGCCTACGCGGCCGAAGCCTTGCCCGAGTTCAGTTACGACACAACGATGCGCGTCCACTTCAACGGCGAGCGCATCGATCTCATGCATTTCGGCCCCGCGCATACGACCGGTGACACGGCTGTGATTTTCCGGGATCGCAACCTCGTCCATCTCGGCGATGTCTTCAATACCAGCGGGTATCCGTTCATCGACGCCGACAACGGCGGCAGCCTCGCGGGCGTCATCGCATTCTGCGAGGCGGTGTTCGCCGAGCTTGAGCCCGGCGCAGTGGTCGTGCCGGGGCATGGCGGCGTGTCGGACTATCAGGGTCTGGTCGATTACATCGCGATGCTCTCGGACATCCGTGATGCCTTGTCGTCGCTGATCGAAGATGGCGCCAGCCTCGAGCAGGTCATCGCCGCGGACCCGACGGGCGAATGGGACGAGGCGAAAGGCGACCCGACCATGCTGCTCAATCGCGCTTACGCGAGCATGACCGGCGGCAATACCCTGTAGCCGTCAAGCGTCAAGCGTCAAGCGTCAAGCGTCAAGCGTCAAGCGTCAAGCGTCAAGCGTCAAGCGGCAAGGCCGGGCCGGGAGCGGATCAGCTCGCGTTCTTGCGCCGGTGCTCGAGCTGGCGCAGGAATTCCTCGCGCGGCTCGGGCGAGATGATCAGACTCCGGTGATCGCCGTACTCGATCTGCAGGCGGTCCAGCGACATCGCGGGGCTCGATTTCGCGTCGCTGGTCGGGGTTACCGACTTGATGTCCCGGATCGGGATGAGCCAGTGAAACGGCCCGCAGCGAACCCGCAGAGTCTCGTCAGACAGGAAGTATTTCAGCGTTCCGAGAATCCAGAGCGGCAGCAGAATGCCGACGGCCAGCACGGGAAGCAGCAGCCAGAGCATGGTGGAGTTCGCGTCGTAGACTTTGGCGACGCCCCACAGGCACGCTGCCACGGCCGAGAGCAACAGGATCAGCATCCATAGATCCATTTTGGAGTTGAATGCGAGCTCGTCGCGCATGGGTTCCCTGTGTCTTCGCTGCTGAAACCTTCATGTTAGCAAAGCCGTGTCGAACAGCGGGCCGGCTCCGTCCGCGCGGGCGAGATGCGACATGAACTGCCCGGTAGCCTTGTCCCAGGTGCGCCCGAGCGCCGCCTGGCGGCAGTCTTCCCGCGACAGCTCGAGCGCACGGCGCGTGGCGACCGCGAGGTCCTCGTCGAGCCAGCCGCTGAACCGGTCCTTGACGACATCGATGGGGCCCGTGACGGGATAGGCGGCGACGGGTGTGCCGCAGGCCATGGCTTCGAGCATGACCAGGCCGAAGGTGTCGGTTCGGCTCGGGAATACGAAGACGTCGGCGGCGCTGAGATGCTGCGCGAGCTCCTCGCCGAACTTGTAGCCGACGAAGTGTGCCTCGGGAAACGCCTTGCGCAGCTTTTCGAGATCGGGCCCGTCGCCGACGATGAGCTTGGTGCCAGGCAGATCCGCTTCGAGCATCGCTTCGAGGTTTTTCTCGACGGCGACGCGGCCGACGTAGATGCAGATCGGGCGGGGCAGGTCGAGAAAGTCACGGTCCAGCGGGCGAAACAACTCGGTATCGACGCCACGGGACCAGATGACGACGTTGTCGAAGCCGCGTTCGACGAGAATGCTGCGCTGCTGCTCGGTCGGGACCAGCGTCCGCTCGGCGCGTCCGTGGAAACGCCTGAGGTAGCTGTAGCTCCAGGCGAGCGGCACGGGCAGGCGCTTACGCAGATACTCCGGGAACTGAGTGTGATAGGACGTCGTGAAGCGAAGGCCTCGACGGAGACAGAAGCGCCGCACGGCCGTTCCTAGCGGTCCTTCTGTTGCGATATGAATCGCATCCGGCGCAGCCTGTTCCAGAGTCGATGTCAGTTTGCGGCCGGGCCAGAGCGCCAGCCGGATCTCCGGGTAACTCGGACAGGGAACCGTCCGGTACTCGGCGGGGTTGATGATAGTCACCTCATGGCCCTGGGCAATCAGCCCGCTGGACGTCCGGCCGAGCGTCGTGACGACGCCGTTCACCTGCGGTTTCCAGGCGTCCGTCGTGATGACAATACGCATGTCTGCCACCTTAGATGCATTTCTTTAAGTTC
>JASFSD010000002.1:0-26337 GCA_050114575.1 Gammaproteobacteria bacterium
TTCTCGAGCAGAATGTCGACGATCTCCGGAAACCGGGAATCCGCCGCCCACATCAGCGCGCTCTGACCACGCCAGGATTCTCGGGTATTGACGTTGGCGCCTCGCTCGATGAGTTGGCGAACGATTTCGGTCGAGCCCGAGCGCGTCGCCAGCATCAGCGACGTCTGGCCGTCGGCATTCGGGGCCTCGGGATCGGCGCCGGCGTCGAGCAGCATCGCCGCGAGACTGGTTTCGGCCACCTTGATGGCTTCTCCGAGCGGGCTCGAGCCGTAGCGGTTGGTCACGTCGGCCCGGGCGCCGTGCTCGAGCAGGACGCGGGTGAGCTCCTCGTCGACGTTGTACACGGCCCAGTGCAGCGGCGTCGTGCCGTCGCCCTGCGCCTCGTTGACGTCGGCACCGTCGTCGATCGCTGCGAGCGCTGCGCCGCGCTCGCCGGTCTGGATCAGGTCGGCCAGCTCGCTCGCTGACGCCTGGCCCGTGATCGACAGTGCTGCCACGGCCGCCAGGACGTATGCTCGAAGACCGGGTGTTCGGCGCATGAGATCGGGCATGGCTCAGACGATGTCCGGCGACAGCGTGTTGTAGTGTGCCCACATGCTCTTGTGCGCCGAGTACAGGAGTCGCATGGGATCGGCGAAGCGCCGCGGGAGGGAATCGAGCGCGCCGGACGCATGAATGTCCTCTGCGCTTTCACCGGCGCGAATTCGTTCCCAGAGGATCTCGTACAGGCCGAGCATCAGGTCGTGTTCCGACTGGACATAGGTGCGGTCGACGACCGGCCCATAGCTCGGCACGAATTTGGTGTCGCCGTCGCTCAGGTCGAGCAGCAGCTTGAGCGAATCCAGTCGCCCGCCGAGCCAGCCGCCCCCATACCAGTCGAGCTCGGGATCACGCAGCGGTGAAATCGCGTCCCCGGCGGCAATGACGTTGGCCTGCTGGAAGCGCACATAGATGTCGCCATCCGTGTGCGCCTCGAGCAGATAGCCGAACTCGATCGCCTCGTCGCCAGCCTCGACCATGCCGTCGGCGCGAAAGGTCCGGGTCGGATGCGCCTCGGCGGGCAGAGCGGGCTGATAGCGATCCTCCGCGGGCAGATAGTGGGGGATCGCGAGATGGGCGTGCGTCTTGGCATGCGCAACGATTTCGGCGCCGCTCTGGCCAATCCTGGCGTTCGACCCGACCTGGTCCAGATGCCAGTGGGTATTGAACAGCAGCCGAACCGGTTTCGAGCCAGCCCTGTCTGTCAGTCCGTCGAGCAGGGTCGCGGCGTGCTCGGCTGCTCCGCTGTCGACGAGCACGAGCCCTTCGTCGTCCTCGAAGCTGACTATGTTGCCCCCGAGACCGCTGAGCAGGTCGATTCGATGGGCAACGCTCGAGACCCCGGGGTCGGCCGCTTGGGCAGCAAGACGCATCGGGCCGAGACCTGCCGCCACGGCCGTGCCCGCCGCCCCCGTGATGAACGCGCGTCGATCGAGTCCCTGTCTGCCGGCGGCCACGCTGTCGGTCTCAAACGCCGGCAATGACGCCGGTGCTGTCGGCAAAGCTCTCCTGCTCGAGGCCCGACTTGTTGAGGATGGTCAGCAGCAGGTTCGACAGCGTCGTGTGTTCCGGCAGGTCGATGTGCCGTCCGCCCTGCAATCGGCCGGCACCGCCGCCAACGAGGATGTTCGGCAGCGGGTAGTTGTTGTGCCGGTCACTGTTGCTCATGTTCGAGCCGTAAAGGAACATCGAGTGGTCCAGCAGCGAGCCGTCGCCATCCTCGATTGCATCCAGCTTCTCGATGAACTCCGCGAACCGCTGCATGTGATAGGTCTGAATCCGAACCAGCTTCTCCAGACTCTCGCGCTTGTTGGCGTGATGCGAGAGTGGATGGAACGCATCGGAGATACCAATGTGGTTGTAAGTGCGATTGGTGCCCTCTGCAACCATGATGTACGACGCCACGCGGGTCAGGTTGGCCTGATAGGCCAGCGTGATGAGGTCGAACATGAGCTTGACCTGCTCGTCGAAATCGGGGAGCTCGCCGATTGGCGCTTCGGGCAGCTCGATTCCGGAAAGGTCCCGTTCGCCGGCCATCTCGACGCGCCGCTCGATCTCGCGCACCGTGTCCAGGTACTCGTCGAGCCGGCGTCGATCACCGGGGCCGAGCTCGCGCTTGAGCGCGTTCGTTCTCTCCGAGATCAGGTCGAGCAGGCTCCGAGTCTGTCCGGCAATGGCTTCACGCTCTGCCGGTGTGTCGCCCTCGCCGAAGAGCTGCACGAAGACCTTGCGCGGATTGAATTCCATCGGCAACGGCGAGCTGGCGTTGCGAAACGAAAGTGTCGAGCTGTAGTAGCAGCCGCCGCTGCCGCCCGAGCAGGCTGCGGCCTGGATGGTCGTCTCGGAAGCGACTTCGAGTGAAGGCAGCGGCGTTTCCTGGCCGATGTGATTCGCGATCAGCTGGTCGATGGTCGCCGTCATGCTCGCGCCGGGCGCGGAGAGGTCGGGCCTGGCACCGGACAGCCAGGTTGCAGGATTGACCGCGTGCACCGAGTTCTGGCTTGCCTTGTTCTCCAGGTTGGAGAACGAAGTGACCAGGCGCTTGTATCTTTCGAGCGGCGCCATGATCGGGCTGAGCTCGAAGTCGGCGCCGGCGCCCCGCGGAGTCCAGTGGTCCATTTCGGCACCGTAGGCCGTGTTCCACATGATGGCGCCGTGAGGAATGTAGAAGAATCCGGCGCGCAACGAGGGGGCCGCGGCCGTTTGCGCCAGCGCGGTCGCTGCGGGGAGCATCGCGTCGAGCAGTGGCAGCCCGATCGAAACGCCGAGCCCCTTGAGTGCCGTGCGGCGCGAAAGGTGTTTTCTGGTCAGATACATGGACCTACTCCTCTTCCGGTACGGCCTGCATGCGAAATGCTTCGCTCGAGACGATGCCGGCAACGATCGCGGAAAACGTGTAATTCTCCGTCTCCGCAGCCCTGACGACGCGGCGTACCTGCCGCATGTCATGATACTCAAGCTCACGACCGAGGGCGTACATCATGAGTTTCTCGGTCAGCGCGAGCACGAACTGATCCGGGCGCTCGAGCAGTGCCTCGCGGAGCTCGACGGGCCCGGCGATCGCCCGGCCGTTAGACAGCCGGGTCGTGGGGTCGATCGGTGCGCCGGCCGCGCGGTCGTCGTCCCGCCACTGGCCGAGCACAGTGAAGTTCTCGAGCGCAATTCCGTAAGGATCGATTACGCCGTGGCAACCGTTGCAGTTCGGCGCTTCGCGATGCTGCTCGAGGCGGACCCGTATAGTCTTGGGCTGCTCGCCTTCCGGCGTCGTCAGGTCCGTTTCCACATTGGGCGGCGGCGGAGTCGGCGGCGTGCCCATGAGCTTCTCCAGCACCCAGGCGCCGCGCAGCACCGGCGAGGTCCGGTCGCCATAGGAGGTTCGCAGCAGCACGGCGGCTTTGCCGAGCAGGCCGCTGCGCGCAGGATCCTCGAGCACGACGCGGCGGAATTGCGAGCCGTAGACGCCGTCGATGCCGTAGTGCTCGGCCAGGCGGTCGTTCACGAAGGTATGGTCGGCGGTCAAGAGCTCCTTGACGTTGCGTTCCTCGAGTAGAACGCTCTTCAGGAACAGCGTGATCTCGGTGGCGAAATCCTCGCGCAGCTCTTCGGTGAAGTCGGGAAATATCGCATTGTCCGGATCGACGGCAGTCAGGTCGTCGACATTGAGCCAGCGCAGTGCAAAACCTGTGACGAGAGTTTCCGCGCGCGGGTCGGAGAGCATGCGTTCGAGTTGTGCGTCGAGCACCTCGGGCTCGGTCAGGCGCCCCTCTGTCGCAACGTCGAGCAGCTCGGCATCGGGCAGCGTTCCCCAGAGAAAGAAAGAGAGGCGCGACGCGAACTCCAGATCGCTCAGTGGATAATCGTGGTCCGTCGCCTCGTCGCGGGGAGGCCTGATGGCGCGGTAGAGGAAATCGGGACTGACCAGCAGGGCGGCGACGAGTTGCTCGACGCCCGCATCGAACGAGCCGCCCTGCGCCCGCCCGGTCTCGAAGAACGGCATCAGTGTCTCGATGTCTTCGCTGTTCACCGGTCTCCGAAAAGCACGCCGCGCTAGATTCGCTGCGATCTGCTCGGCACAGGCACGTTCGCGCGCCTCGACCTCGGGAACGCAGACGAATATCCTCTCCCGGCTCGGTGTACGCGAGACGCCGGTCGCGGCGAATGGGCCGACGACCTCGATGCCGCCGGCGAGCCGCGGGACGCGCATCGTATTGTTGAAGCTGAACCCGCCGTACTGAACGAAACCGTAGATGTGGCCGTCCGTCGCAGCCTGAGAGCGCTCGATGAATGTGGCCACGACCTCGTGGTCGCCTGCCGTTACCTGCACGGGAATATCGGCAAACCTCGACAGGATCTCGGCCTCTCCCGGTGCGCCGCCCCGGTTGACGATCATGAGATCGTCGATGCCGCCGAACTCCACGCGGTAGACCTCGTTGCGATCGATCAAGAGGACGAAGGTCTGCTCGGTTTCCAGCGCCCGTGCGTAGTTGGTCAGTTCGAGATCCGCAATCGTGAAGCGGTACTCGCCGTCGGCCGGGAAGTTGTGGACGAAGCGGGTGCCGCCGCGCGTGCCGAGCGGCAGGCCGTCGGTGTGAAAGTCCTGCGTATCCGTGGTTCGCGGCGGCGGGTAATGCGTGCTCGCGAGCTTGGGTTCGGGTTGACCGACGGCCTGTCGGGCAACGGCGCGCGCGACGCCGACATACTGCTCGAGAAAGGCCGGCGAGACGCTGAGCGCGGCGGCCATGTTCGTGAACCCGTCGATCTCGATTTCGGTCGGCAGGTACTCGGCGGCGTCGATCTCTACGGCCAGCAGGTCGCCGACTGCAGCGGCGTACTCCGTGCGGCTCAACCGCTGAATCGGGACATGCGCTGCACGCGGCAGCCCGGCGGCGTCGTCGAGGCTGGTCTCGAGCCAGCGGATCAGGCCCTCGACCTCGGCCAGCTCGGGGCGGGGGCTGCCCGGCGGTGGCATCAGGAAACCGCGGAGCTTTTTCGCCGCGGCTTCGAATGTCTCGGCGTGGGCGGCGACATCGCCGGGGCCCAGGCCCTCGAAGCTGAGGCCGCCCGACAGGTCGACGCCGTTATGGCACTCGACGCAATACTGCTCGATCAAGGCCCAGCGCTCGGCGTCATCGGGGCCGCGACCGGCCTCGAGCCAGAGCAGCCCGGCTACGAGTGCGACACCCCCCGCGAGGGCGCCGGCCACCGACAATTGCGATGCTTTGCCCATGTCGAGAGAATAGGCGGCGTTTCAGGCCCAGTCCAGCAAGCAACGGAGTCGAAAGCCACCGTCCGATCATGACCGCTACCCTGCATTACCTGTACGACCCTCTGTGTGGCTGGTGCTATGGCGCCGAGCCGCTCGTCAACGCCGCAGAGCACGTTGCCGGCCTGACGATCCGGCTGCATGGCGGCGGCTTATGGCCGGAGCCGACCCGGTTGCCCGAGGAGACGCGTCTTTACATAAAAGAGGCCGACACGAGGGTCGCCGCGATGAGCGGCCAGCCTTACGGCAGGTCGTACCTGGAGGAGCTGATACTCGACCCGACCCTGACGCTCGAGTCACGACCGACGACGGCGGCTGTCCTCGCTGCGGAGAAGCTCGATGCCAATAAGGGGCTTGAGATGCTGCGCGGAATTCAGCACGCGCACTACGAGCGGGGGCTCAAGGTGGTCGAGCCCGACGTGCTCCTTCAGATCGCCGACGAGATCGGGCTCGATCGCGGCGAATTCCAGGCGGCTCTCGGCGAGGTCGATGCCGCGGCACACATCACGAACACGAAGCGATTCATGCAGCAGATCGGAACCAACGGGTTTCCGACCTTCGTGCTCCAGGTCGGCGACCAGTGGTTCGCCGTGCCGCACCGGCAGTTTGCCTCGGATGCCGAAGGCTTCGCCGGCTGGCTAACGGAAATGCTGCGCCGGCACGCAGCCTAGGCGCGGCAGCGTCGACGCCTGCGCTTGCAGTGGGCGCACAAACTCGTCACGCTTGATCCGATATTCTGGATGGCCTGGACGGAGGTCAGGCGATGGCTCAACCACAAAGGCTGCATCACTACGCCTGGGTAACCAAGGACCAGGAAGCGAACCGGCAGTTTCTGGAGGACGTCCTCGGTATACCGCTGGTGGCAACCTGGTGCGAGCGAACCTACAACCCGGAAGCGGACCGCGAGCTCGAATACTGTCACTGCTTCTACGAGCTCAAAGACGGCGGCGCGCTGGCGTTCTTCCAGTTCGCAAAGCCCGAAGAGTACGATGAGTTCCGTCCACCTCACCCGAAGCTCGCCCGCTTCTCGCACATCGCACTCAAGGTCGATGCGCCGACCTTCGACGATGCCGTACAGCGGCTCGATGCGGCCGGGGTCCCGTATCGTCTGACCGACCACGGCTATTGCCAGTCGCTCTACGTCATGACGCCGGATGAGCTCAAGCTCGAGTTCACGCTCGACCCGGACAACGCGGACGAGATCGAGGCGCAACGTCGTGCCGATGCGCACTCCGAGCTCGAGCGCTGGCTGGGGGGCGACAGGACGCCGAACAACACCGAGCACAGCAACGAGTTCAAGTGAGCCGGCTGCCCGATCTCATACCGACGACGGTCGTCGGCAGCTATCCGCAGCCGAACTGGCTGATCGATCGTGACCGGCTCGGATCCCGCGTGCCGCGCATTCGCAGCCCCGAGATCTGGCGGGTCGACGACGAATACCTCGCCGAAGCTCAGGACGATGCCACCCGGCTCGCTATCGCCGACATGGAACAGGCCGGCATCGACATCATCACCGACGGCGAGATGCGCCGCGAGAGTTATTCGAACCGCTTCGCGACTGCGCTCGAGGGCGTCGACATCGACAACCCGGGGACGATCGTCAATCGCATCGGGACTAAATCCTTCGTGCCGCGCATCGTCGGGCCGCTGCGTCGGCGCACGCCCGTCGAGGTCGGCGATGTGGAGTTTTTGCGCCGGCATACGGCGAAAGCAATCAAGATCACGCTGCCGGGGCCTTTCACCATGGGGCAGCAGGCGCAGGACGAACACTACGGCGACGAGGAGGCGCTGGCCATGGCCTACGCCGATGTCGTCAACGGGGAGCTGCGAGATCTCGTCGCTGCCGGCGCCGACGTCGTGCAGCTGGACGAGCCCTGGCTCGAGGCACGGTCGGAAAAGGCGCGAGGCTTCGGGGTCAGAGCCCTCGATCGTGCGCTCGAAGGCGTTACCGCCACGACCGTCGTCCACGTCTGCTTCGGTTATGCTGCCGCAGTCAGCGACAAGCCGGGCGCCTATTCTTTCCTGGCCGAGCTCGCGGGCTCGGCGGCCGATCAGGTGTCGATCGAAGCCGCACAACCGAAGCTCGATCTGGCGGTGCTGCGGGAGCTGGGCGACAAGACGGTCGTGCTCGGCGCAATCGACCTCGGCTCGACCGATGTCGAGACGCCGGAAACCGTCGCAGCCAGGATCCGGGCCGCGCTCGAGTATCTTCCCGCGGAGCGACTCGTCGCCGCACCCGACTGCGGCATGAAGTACCTGCCCCGCGCGACGGCCTTCGCCAAGCTCTGCTCGCTGGCGCAGGGCGCCGCCATCGTCCGCGCCGAGCTTTGAAAAAAGGGGTCAGAGCCCTTTTCCCTGCTTTCGCCCCGTGTCCCAGACCGGAGCCGGTCAAAAAGGGGTCTGACCCCTTCTTTCTCTCTTCTCAACCGTTCCAGTCGCGCTCGAGGCAGTTGTAGGGCGCGACCGTCATCTCGGGTTTCCAGACGAAGTAGCGCGACAGCTCGAAGGGCTCCGTGAAGTACACGGGATCGGTGACCGTCACCGTGTAGTCGAGCCGCGTGTAATCGGCATTCGGCGTGAAGCGCTCGACCAGGCGCATCCGGTCACTCTGCGGCACGCCGTCGGGGTCGAAGGTCTGCGCCTGAATGTGGCTGGTTTCGACGACCAGCGTGCCGTTCTCGAACCGGCCGCGCGAGAAGCCCATCTGCGTCGGTTCGTTCGGCGCTTCGGCGGAGTCGCTCAGGTGTATCGTCCGCCGTGAGTCGTACTCCTCGATGAACATTTCGATGCGGTCGCCCTCGCGTACGAACTCGACGGGTGCCGGTGTGATCATAATGAGCGGCATGCCTTTCGTGCCGCATTTGAGCAGCTCGTTGTCGAGCGGGTCCCAGCGGTCGATTTCGGCACGGGCGGCCTCGTTGACGGGGTAGCCTCCCTTGAACATCGGAAAGGCAGCCGGGTCGGTCATGTTGGTTGCCCAGACACGAAAAATCCCGTCGGCTTTTGCGATCGCCTCGTCGACATTCGTGTCGTCGTAACCGCGTCCGATCAGATTGCCGCTCTTGCCGGCAGGGAAATAGGGCACGTTGGCGCCAAAGGCGAGCTCATAACCCGATGGCAGCAGAATGTTCCGCGCATTCATCTCGTGCTCGGTGCGGCGTGCCGGGGCGCCGGCCATCGTGATCCGGTCGCCGACGGCGATGAGGTCCTGGCGGATGCCGAGAATTCTGAGCACGACGGTCGCCGGCATCTCGGCTTCCCAGACGTTGTCGTCGCCGGCGCGCAGCCGCAACAGGCCGTGCGGATTCCGCCACGAGATTTCCTCGACGATGCCGGTCACTTCGACCGTGCGGCTCGAGTCGTAGATCGCAACCGTGCTGTGGTGCGCATAAAGCAGCGGGGCGGCCGACGCGAGAACAATTGCGGCCAGCCATCTCTGCGTCCGTTTCACGCCTGCTCGAGCGGTAAGCCATCCGCGTCGTTGACGTTGCTGCATCGCTGATCCCCCCCAGGTCTAGTCGCTCGAGGATAGGCCAGCCGGCCGGGTCTGCCTACCCCCCGGGGCGCTCAGTAGCCGGCGAGCTCGAGGTAGCCGACGCCTTCGATCGGCGCCGCGCCGGCTGTTCCCGTGACGCTGACCGCGCCCTCCCAGTAGCGCACCGACTCGTCGATTTCCTGATCGTCGATGCGCGGCTCGATGCTGAGGTCGAGGCCTGCGTCGGGAACCCTGAGCCGCCATTCGACGGGATAGCGTACACCGGTCGCGGGGCTGGCCCAGCTTCGCGTCGGCACGAGCTCCACCGATTGCCACTCGAGGCGGGTGACGCTGCCGCGAGCGGCCGTGATCGATCCGCTGCTGAATTCGCTCGTGCCGCCGTCACGGCTGCGGAGTCGATAAAACATCAGATCGCGGCCGTCGTCGAGCTGCAGGGCAAACCAGTCCCAGCCGGCCAGGTCCGGCGACAGGGCGCTCGTGCTCCACTCGCGATCCATCCATGCGGATCCTTCGACGGCCACGGCCCCGGCGTCCCCGGATGCGAGGTCGCCGCGGACGGTGAGCCGCGGAGCCGAAAAGTAGTACGAGGCGTTGCCGGACTCGGGGCCTTTGCGATCGAGACCGTTGTCGCCCTGCGGGACGATGCGCGAGAGCCCGCTGAGCTCGAGCTCGATACCGAAGCCCCGGTCGCGGGCACTGAGCGAAACCGTGTCACCGGCGAATGTCGCAGAGAAGTCCTCGACCTGAATAACGACCTGCGCATCGGCGCCGCCGCCCGGCCGGACGACGCCAGCGATGCCGGGCGCGCCGCGGCTCAATCGCTCGGCCACCTGAAAGCTCTGCCGCGACGTGTCGGTCACGGCGAGATGCGCCATCCAGACCTCGGCGGCTGCCAGCTGCGATTCCCGTTCGGGTCTCGCGGCATTCACGCCGATGCGAAAGGCCGTCAGCTCGAATCCGTAGTGGTTCCTTTCGGCATCGAAGACGTTGCCCGTGAAGTACCACCACTCGGTGCGGAATGCCGGATGGTCCGAATGGTCGGCCGGAAACACGAAGTAGTCGCGCGGCTCCGTGGCGCGCGCGAAGCCGGACGCGTCATCGCCCGCGGCGAGGTAGCGGATTCCACTCAATCCCGGCTGCGCGCTCGTGCTCTCGGTCTCGACTGCCGACTCACAGCCTGAGAGCGTCAGGCAGGCGCCGAGCGCGAGCGCGGCGGCCATGGCTCGCCACTCAATCATCGCGCCAGGCCAGTCCCATGTCGGCCCGCGCACCGACGAGCGCGGGATAGATGCCGGCGAGCAGTGCCGCGGCGATTGCCATCAAAACGCCCGCCATCACGGCATCGGGCGCGACGATGAAATCCATCGACCAGCCGAAAGAACGCCGATTGATGACATGAATCAAAAGCCAGGCCAGCGCGGCGCCGAGCGGCACGGCGGTCAGGCCCGCGGCCAGGCCGAGGAGCCCCGTTTGAGCCAGGTTCTGCGTAAAAAGCTGCCGGATCGACATGCCGAGGCTGCGCAGAACGGCAAACTCCCGCTCGCGCTCGAGCCCGAGCGCCATGAGTGCGCTCAGGATCCCGAGAAACGCGACGATGCCGGCCAGCAGCCGCAGCACCTCCGTTACCTGAAACGTGCGGTCGAATATGACGAGCGAGAACTCGCGAATGAATTCGGTCGAGCGAATGCGGGTTTGCTGATCCTGTCCTAACCGTTCGCGCAGCGCGGCCATGACGGCTTCGTTGTCGGCGCCTTCGACGAGGTGCACGCCGACTGTCGAAAGCTCCTGGTCGTCGAACCGGCGCCGATACTCGGCTAACGGCATGACGAGGTCCGAGCCGGACGTGTTGTAGTCACGGTAAATGCCGGCGATGCGGAAGGCCTCCAGGCCCGTCGCCGTCGGCAGCTCGAGTGTCGCGCCGGGCGCCAGGTCGAGCCGGTAAGCCAGCGGTTCGGAGACGAGCACCGCGTCGGCGTTCGCGAGTAACGCTTCGGCGCCGATGTCGCGAGGCTCCGTCATCTCGATGCCGTAGCCTTCGGGGCCTGGCGAGTGAGCCCGCAGGTTGAATGCGCCTTGCGGTGACAGCAACCGCCTGACCCGCATGCGGCTCAGGCCCGCGACCTCCGGCAGCGCTTCGATCGCGTTCAGGGCAGGCTCGATCCCGTCTTCGAGTGCGGGGCTGACGTCGACATAGAGATCCGCCGTGATCGTCGTGTCGATCCAGTCGACGAGGCTGGCTCTGAAGCTCGCGATCATGATCCCGATGCTCATGACGGTCGCCACCGCGATCGCGAGAGCTGCCGTGGCAACGCCCGTTCGGCTCAGCGAGTCGGTCACGCCGCGAACGGCCATGCGTCCGGTGATGCCGGCGACGCCTGCAATCGGCGCCTCGAGCAGCCGCATGAGACCGTGCGTCGTCAGCGGGACCAGCATCGCGCCGGCGACGATGACGAGGAAGATCGCGACGAAGGCCTGCCAGAGCCCGCGATCGGCGATGGCGAGAATCGCGACGGCGAGCAGGACGGTCGGCGGCGCGGCGATGGCGAAGCGATAGGCGAGCCGCTGCGCGCCGCGCTCGAGCCCGCTGCGCGATGCCCCGCTGATGTCTCGGCGTGCCGCGACCATGGCCGGCACGAGCGCCGACAGCAATGTCGCTCCGACTCCGAGCGCCGCGCTGATCACGTAAATCAGGCTCGATGGCTCGGATGCCGCCAGGGCGCGACGGAAGTAAAGATCGTCGAGCGTTCTGAGCACGAGCTCGAGCAGGCCGGCGGAGAGCTCGCGGCCGAGCAGGAGCCCTAGCAGCGTGCCGGCGACGCCGATGGCCAGCGCCTCGCCGAGCAGCTTGCCCATGAGCTCGCCGCGGCTGAGGCCGATGGCGCGCAGGACGGCGATCGACCGCCAGCGCTGAATGATCGTGAACGAGATCGTCGAATAGATAAGGAACATGCCGACGACCAGGGCCAGCAACCCCAGTGCCGTCAGGTTCGTATTGAAGGCCGCGGTCAGCTCGCCGAGGATCTGGTCTTCGGCGCCCGCCGGCACGAGCACGGTGCTCGGGGCGAGCCCGGCCGAGAGCGCATCGGCCGCCGCCGGATCGAGGCGCAGGTCGACACGGCTCAGGTATCCGACCAAGCCTGCGAGCTCCTGCGCCGTCGCAATGTCGGTCACGGCGCGTGCCTGCCCGTCGCTGGCCGTCGTTACCGTGCCGATGACGACGACCTCGCGCCGGCCGGCGTCCGTCAGCAGCGTGACCGAGTCTTCGCGTGCAATCTCGAATCCTGCTGCAATCCCCTCGGGCAGCAGTACGGTATCAGGCTCCGTCAACAGCCTCAGCGGATCGGCATCGCCCGAGCGCGCGCCGGGCAGGCCGCGCACGGCAGTCTCCTCGATGACGTCCACGCCTTCGAGCACGATCTCGAGCCGCTGGCCGTTGGCGAGCTCGAGAGTGACGGGCGCTTCGATCACGGGCGCCGATTCGACCCAGCGGGCGTCGGCCTTGAGCTCGCGGTAGCGCTCCTCGGGCAGCAGACCGGATACCGGTAGCAGGCGGTGAGTCGTCTGCTCGCTGGCTGCCGAGCTCGATGCCTCGAAAGCGCGTCGTGCACTGTCGTTGGCCAGCTCGATACCGAGAAAGACGGCGACACCGAGCGCGATGCCGGCAACGGCGAGCAGGAGCTGCCATGGGTGACGCCGATAAAAGCGCAGCGAGCTGAAGCCGAGCAAGCGTCGTTTCATTCGGCGGCCTCGATCTGTCCGTTGACGATCCGGAGCACGCGATCGACTCTGGCTGCCGCGTCCCGACTGTGCGTCGCCATGATCAGCGTCGCGTGATGCTCGCGGCAGCTTTCGATCAGGAGATCCAGAACCTCGTCGGCCGTATCGACGTCCAGATTACCTGTCGGCTCGTCGGTGATCACGAGGCTGGGCTCGTGCGCCAGTGCCCGGGCGATCGCTACTCTTTGCTGCTCGCCGCCGGAGAGCTCATCGGGCAGGCGGTCGGTGCACGACGTGAGGCCCAGCCGCTCGAGGAGATCGGCCGTGCGCTGCGATGCCTTGGGTCGCGGGACGCGATTCAGCGCGAGCGGCAGGAGAACGTTTTCGCCGACGGTCAGAGTCGGCACGAGGTTGAAGAACTGAAAAACGAAGCCGAGCTCGCGCCGGCGAAACAGGGTCAGCTCGGCTTCGCTCATGGCCGCCAGGTCGCTGGCGCCGTGCCGGATCGAGCCGCTGTCCGGTGAGATCAGGCCGCCGACGAGCTTGAGCAGCGTGGACTTGCCGGAGCCGCTGCGCCCGATGACCGCGACGAGCTCCCCCGGTGCGATCATGGCCGTCGCATTGTCGAGGACGATCTGCGTGCCGTAGGTCTTGCAGACCGAGTCGATCTCGATGCGTTGTCCTTCAGCCATCGGTCCGAAGTATTTCCCAGGGGACGGCGACGCGCCGGCCCTGATGCTCTGCGAGCCAGGCGCGGATGCGATAGTGCTCGGCGAGCGTCGCCGCGTCGATGGCCGATCGCGGCTCGTCATCGACGACGATGGCGCCGCCGTCCATGAGCAGCAGACGGGAGCAGTTCTGCAGCGCGAGGTTGAGGTCGTGGAGCACGGCAATGACGAGCCGGTCCTGGCGCCGATAATGATCGAGCAGCTGCATGACGCTGAGCTGATGATACGGGTCGAGGCTGGCCACGGGCTCGTCGACGAGAAGCACCGGCGCGTCCACGGCGAACGCGCGAGCCAGGTGAGCGCGCATTCGCTCGCCGCCGGAAAGCCGGTCGATTGCGCGGTCCGCCAGAGACGCGGTCTCGGTCTGCTCGAGCGCGCGGTCGATGGCGGCACGATCCTCTGGCTGCAGGCGCTGGCCGAAACGACCGTGGGGCAGGCGCCCGAGCGCGACGAGATCCCGGACCGACAGCGGCCAGTTCGCCTGCGGCGATTGCGGCAGGTAGGCGATGGCTCGCGCTCTTGCTGCATCACCGATGTCCGACAGCGCCTTGCCGTCCCAGCCGACTTGCGGGCTCGGCTCGGGAATGCCGGCAAGGGCGCGCAGCAGGCTCGTCTTGCCGGCGCCGTTCGGCCCGATCAGACCGATGAGCTCGCCCGAACGCAGCTCGATGCTGGTCGGCTTGACGGCCAGTGTGGCTCCGTAGCGCACCTCGAGCCCGTCCGTTTTGAGGCTCATCCGCTCAGCCTGCCGCGGGAAGTCAGAACCAGGTGCAGAAAGAACGGCGCGCCGATCAGCGCCGTGACGACGCCGAGCTTGAGCTCGGGACCGGGCGGCATGAGCCGGATCGCGATATCGGCTGTCAGCGTGATCACGGCTCCGGCGATGAAGCTCGGCACGAGCAGCCGGCTCGGCTTGTAGCCGACCCATGGCCGCAACAGATGCGGTACGACGAGACCGACGAATGCGACGACGCCTGTGACGGCGACCGATGCCCCCACGGCAAGCGCGGTGCCGCCGATGACCAGCCAGAGAGTCCGCCGCGTGCTGAAGCCGAGACTGACGGCCGTGTCTTCGCCGAGCACGAGCGCATCGAGGCCGCGCGCGGCGGCGACGACGAGCAGCCAGCCGGGGATGGCCAGGGGCAGCATCAGCCAGACATGGGCCATGCTGCGGTCGGCCAGTGAGCCGAACATCCAGAACAGGATCTCGAGCGCGGCGTAAGGGCTGGGCGCGAAATTGAGAGCGAGAGACGTCAGCGCCGCCGCCAGCGCGTTGATGCCGACACCGGCGAGGATCAGGCGGACGAGATCGACCGACCGCCCTGCCAGGGCGTAAAGCACGGCCAGCGCCGCGAGCGATCCGGCCACGGCGCCGGCGGCGAGAACCAGCGAGTCGGACGACGCGAGGCCGAAATAGAAGACGATGACCGCGCCGAAGGCGGCACCACTCGAGACGCCGAGGATCCCGGGTTCGGCCAGAGGATTCCGCATCAGACCCTGAAGGCCTGCTCCGCAGAGACCGAGCGTTCCGCCGACCAGCGCGCCGAGCAGGGTTCTCGGCAAGCGGATCTCGCGCAGTATCGTCGCGGCAATTTCGCCGGAGCCGAGCCCGAACGTGCCGCCTCCGCTGCCGCGCCCGATCAATAGCGACAGCGGTACAACGACGATGAGCGCCGTCAGGAGCACGACCATCAGGACGAGACCGGTTCTCTGCTCGGTTCCCCTGGTCAATGCGCTGCCATCTGCTCGAGCAGCACTTCGGCCGATCGCAGGCTTTCCGGCGCGCCGCAGGCAAAGTACTTCGCGTCGACTTCGAGCCGAAGCGTCGAACCGCCGAGCGAAGCCAGAGCCGGATGCGAGAAGATGCTGTTGGCCAGCGAAGACTCGTGGGTCCGGTACGTCGTGGTGACGACGATTTCCGGGTCCTGCACGAGCAGGGTCTCGACGGACAGGCTGCCCCAGCGGTCGAGCTCGGCGATACGGTTATCGAGCCCGGCGAGCTCGATGAGCTCATGGGCGAGCGTGCCGCGACCGATAGTGAAT
Source organism: Gammaproteobacteria bacterium (assembly GCA_050114575.1). Lineage (GTDB taxonomy): Bacteria > Pseudomonadota > Gammaproteobacteria > Steroidobacterales > Rariloculaceae > DATCZB01. The sequence continues at coordinate 15,287 of JASFSD010000002.1, forward strand.
CCGCCGGGGCGGACCACGATGGCAGAGCGCGCAGGCCCGATCTGCTGTTGCCGCAACGCTTCGGTGCGTGCCTGCATATCGGCGATTGCGCGCCGGGCTGCGTCGGCTCTTTCGATTGCCGAGCCGACCGCGAGCAGATTCGCCGCGACCTCGGTCAGGCTCGTGGCCGGCGTAACCGCGACGACTGAGGCGCCGAGGCGGGTCAGAAGCTGGCGCGTGAACGGGCTGGTCTCGGATCCGGCGATGACGACGTCCGCCCCGATGCCGATGAGCTCTTCGGCGGCCCCGTAGTTGAGCGGGAACCGGCTGGCCTGCGCGGCGAGCATCGATTCCTCCGGATCTGCCGAGAGCCAGCTCAGGCTCAGAATCTGGGAGGGTTCGGCGACGGTCAGCACGAGCTGGTCCGTGCACAGGTTGATCGAGGCGACGGTCGGCAGCTCGGCGGCTGCCAGCTGCGGCAGCAGCAGCGCCAGAATCCCGACGCGGGCACGCATCACCATACGCTCCGGGGCCCTGCGAAGCGGGCACGCAGGATAAAATAGGTGCCGTTTGAGGCCTCAGTCAGCGGCAGTCGGCCGCGATAGGAACGCATTCTGATCTACTACTCCGTGCAGCTGGCCGATCCGGATCGGCATCATTTTATCGTCGAATGCCGGCTCGAAGATCCGGCCCCTCGCCAGGCTCTGACGATGCCTTCGTGGATTCCCGGGAGCTACCTGCTCCGCGAGTTCGCGCGCTACATCGTCGCCATCGAGGCGCGCGACGGCGCCGGGCCCGTACCTGTCGAGCAGACGGGCAAGGGTACCTGGATCGCAGAGGCGACCGAAAGCCCGCTCGTGGTCCGCCTGACCGTCCACGCTTTCGATCTCTCGGTGCGCGGTGCTTACTTCGATCGCAGCCGAGCCTTCTTCAACGGCACCTCGCTGTTTCTGATGCCCGAAGGCCGGACCGACGAGCCGCTGGAGCTCGAGCTCCAAGGCCCGCCCCATGCGGACGACTGGCGCGTGGCGACGGCCATGCAGGCAGCCGGGGTCGACGAGTCAGGGTTCGGCCGCTATGTCGCTGACAATTACGATGAGCTCATCGATCACCCGTTCGAGATCGGCCGGCATCACGTGATCGAGTTTGTCGCCGCAGGCGTTCCCCACCGGTTCGTCGTTGCGGGCACTGTCGATGCCGATCTCGATCGCGTCGCGACTGATCTGACCCAGCTGTGCACGGCCCAGATCGATTTCTTCGGGCGGCCGCCCCCGTTCAGTGCCTATACGTTTCTCGGGCTTGCCACCGGCGACGGTTACGGGGGGCTCGAGCACCGGGCCTCGTCCAGCCTCATATTCAGGAGAACTGATTTGCCCAGGGCCGGCGAGAGCGGCATTCCGCGAAGTTATCAGCGCTTTCTCGGGCTCGCGAGCCACGAGTACTTCCACAGCTGGCATATCAAGCAGTCGAAGCCGGCGGCGTTCATGCCTTACCCGCTCGATCGCCGTGCGCACACGCGGCTGCTCTGGGTTTTCGAAGGCATCACGAGCTACTACCAGGAACGGTTTCTGCTGACCTCGGGCCTGCTCGGGCCCGAGGCCTATCTGCGGCGACTCGGGGAAGCGTTGACGCGCGTCTATCGCGTCCCGGGACGGCATCGCCAGAATCTCGAGCAGTCGAGCTTCAATGCCTGGGATCGTCTGTACAAGCCGGAACCGAACAGCGTGAACCGTGACGTAAGCTATTACGGCAAGGGTGCGCTGGTGGCGCTGGCGCTCGATCTCACGCTGCGCAGCAGCGAGCCGCAACGGGCCACGCTCGACGATGTCGTGCTCGAGCTCTGGCATCGCTTCGGCAGTCAGGGCGTCGGCGTGCCCGAGGCAGGCTTCGAGGATCTCGTCGTCGAGCTGGCCGGCGAAGCGCTGCGCGCATTCTTCGATCACGCCGTCCGCAGCACGGACGATCTCGACCTCGAATCGCTGTTCGCGAGATTCGGGTTGAAGCTCGCGTTCCGTCAGTCCGAGGGTCCTCAGGACACCGGCGGCACACCGCCGAAACTCGAGGCGCCGAGACTCTCACTGGGTGCGGCTTTTCAGCCCGAGGGCGCAGGCATCCGGCTGGCGACAGTTTTCGAGGGGCAGCCGGCAGAAGCCGCCGGTCTCGCGCCCGGCGATATCATAGTGGCGCTCGATCGAATACGCGTGGCCGGCGAGAAGCTGGCCGAGCAGCTAGCACGTTATAACGATGGAGATGAAATCGAGGTCAGCCACTTTCGTGGCGATGAGTTGATGGAGACGCAACTTCGTATCTCGGCGGCGCCAGAGGACTCGTGCTTCATCGAGATAGATGCCGAGGCCGATGCAGCCGCTGTCGCGCGGCGCGTGGCCCTTATCGGTGCGGCGACCAACGGAGCGGTGCCTGTCGGCGAGGCGACGGTCTAGCCGCCCGGCCAGGAACCCGCTGCATGCTTGAGCTCGGTCTGAAATTCACCCTCGCTTATCTGGTCGGCGGTGTCATGGGCGCTTTCGTTGTCGGCAGGCTTCGCGGCGGCATCGACATTCGCCAGATGGGCAGCGGCAACGCAGGCGCGACCAATGCGCTCCGAACGCAGGGCAAGGCGTTCGCCGCCGGCGTGATGCTGGTCGACGTCGGCAAAGGCATCCTGGTCGCGGCGCTCCTGCCCGGGCTTGCTTTCCCGGGTGTCGGTATCGACGTCTCTGTTTCGCGCGAGCTCGTATTGCACGCCGTCGCCTTCGCCGCAATCCTCGGCCATGTCTTTCCCGTGTGGGCCGACTTCAAGGGTGGCAAGGGCGGTGCGACGGCTGCCGGCCTCGTCATCTATCTCGCGCCTGCGCTGGGCGTCGGCGTCATCGGTATCTGGCTCCTGATCGTCTTCTTCACCGGCATCGTGGGTCTGGCAACGATGAGCGCCACGCTCGCCGCGGCCGTCTATCTCGGTTTGTTCGTGTTTCCGGAGCGCGCGGAGCTGTTCGGCTTCGCGTGTCTCGTCTCCGCGCTGACGCTCTACACGCACCGCGGCAACATCGTCCGCATGGCGCAGGGTAAGGAGTCGCGGTTCAGGCGGTTCTTTGGTCTCGGCTCGAGCTGACGGGATGCTGCCGAGGTCATTGCTCGAACGACTCGCCGACGGGCGTGAGCACTCGCGCACCGAGTTGCGCGAGTCGCTCGAGCTCGACGCCGATGCATTGGCGGAGCAGATCGAGCAGCTCCGGGCGACGGGCCTAGAGGTCGTTGCGGGTGCCGACGACGGAATCAGGCTCAGAGAGCCGATCGACTGGATCGATCCGGCGGGCATCGAGTCACGTTTGTCCGCTGACCACAGGCAGCGAGTCGAATCGCTCGAGCATGCGTTCGAGATCGAGTCGACGAACCGCCATCTGCTCGATGGGCGACCGCCGGCGCCGGCGATGGCGCGCATCGCCGTAGCGGAATATCAGACTGCCGGCCGCGGCAGGCGCGGACGCAGCTGGACGATGCCGCCGGGAACCGGCGTCGCGCTGTCGGCATCCTGGCAATTCGGTCCCGAGCACGGTGGGCTCGAAGCGCTCAGTCTCGCCGTCGGTGCAGTCGCGCGGCGCGCTGTCCGCGACGTGACCCGCCTCGAGATCGGGCTCAAGTGGCCCAATGATCTTCTCGTCGACGGCGCCAAGCTCGGTGGCATTCTCGTCGAGCTGACGCCGCTGGCCGACGGTGCATGTCATGCCGTCGTCGGCATCGGTATCAATGTCAGCGTGCCCGCGGCGTTCCTCGCGCGCGCGAGCGATCTGCCGCAGGGCGCCTGCGATCTGGCGACGGCGGCGCCGCATTGGCCGGTCGATCGCGCCGCGCTCGCGGCGCGGTTGATCGAGCAATTGATCGAGCTATTCATGGGGTTTCCTGCCCGCGGCTTCGAGCCGTATCGGCCGGAATGGCTGGCCGCGCACGTGCTGAATGGTCGGCCGGTAGAGATGAGCACGCAGTCGGGAACGGCTTTCGGCAGGGTCGTCGACGTCGCAGCCGACGGCGCGCTGATCATAGAGCACGAGAGCGGTGAGCGGCGCCGGTTGATTTCCGGCGACGTAACGATCCGGGCCGGCCGATGATTGCGATCGACTGCGGCAACACGAGGCTGAAATGGGCGCGGTTCGAAGGCCGCGCGCGACTCGATGGTGGCCATGCCAGCCTGCGCGGAGCGGGAGACCCGTTCGAGGCCCTGGCAGCCGGGCTCGGCGATCTTGCCGGACGGAACGACAGCGCGGGGCATGTGCTCGTCGCGAACGTGGCTGGCCCCGAGGTCGCCGAGCACATTTCGGCAGCGGTCAGATCGACTCTCGGCCGCGACTCCGAGTTCGTCTCGGTGCAGGCGAACGCGCACGGGATCGAGTGTGCGTACGCCGACCCGGGCACTCTCGGTGTCGATCGATGGCTCGCAATGATCGCTGCCAGAAATCTGCGGGATGGCCCGTTCGCCGTGGTCGGCGCCGGGACGGCGCTCACCTTCGATGCCGTCGATCGCAGCGGCAGGCATCTCGGTGGACTCATCCTGCCGGGCGATCGGCTGATGATCGAAGCGCTCGCGAGTCATGCCGAGCAGATTCCCGTCGTGCCGCCGGCCGGCCGCGCCGTGCGCGGACTCGAGATTCTCGGTCGTTCCACTGCCGAGGCTGTCAGCCATGGCGCACGGCTCGCGCTGGCGGCCGCGGTCGATCGTGCTGTCGCGACGGTGACTGCCGAGCTAGGCGAGGCCATCGCAGTGCTGCTGACCGGCGGGGATGCCCCGCTCGTCGAGGAATGGCTGGCATCCGATGCTGAAGTCGAGGCAGACTTGGTGCTCGAAGGTCTCGCCGTCATCGGCGGCGAAAAGGAGTGAATCGGTTGCGCAACCTCTTTCTCGTGCTCGTGCTCGTCAATCTGGTGGTGCTCGCATACTTCCAGTGGGTGATCGAGCGGCCGGAGGGTCGCCCGCCGTATCGGGGCCCGGGCATTACGCTGTTGCGCGAGATCGATAGGGACATGCTCAACGACGTACTCGTTGCATTGCGCTCGGGCACCTCGCCTGCTGCTGGCGGGGCGACGATCCCGGACAGTGGCGGCGAGTTCGAGGTCGACGTTACGGATTTCGAGCGCGAGCGCGCGGAAACCCAGGGTGACGCGATCGATGCCGGCGAAGAACAGTCTGCGGATCTGGCCTGCGCTTCGATCGGCCCCTACCTCGAGGCGGCCGAGGCCGACGAGGCGATTGCCACGCTGGTTGCTTCCGGCTTCGAGCCGGCTCGCCGCCTCCGAGCCGCGCAGGTCTGGCAGGGGTATCAGGTCTACATCGATCAGGCCCAGTCCGAGACGGCGGCCCGAGACATTGCCGCGACGCTCAGAGACAGCGGTGTCGACGCAACACCGGTTTTCGCCGGGTCGAACAGCCGAACACTGGTCTCCGTCGGCATATTTCCCGACATGGAGAGTGCAACCGCAGAGGCCGAACGCGTGGGCGAGCTGGGATACGAAGCGAAAACAGTAGACAGCATGGCGATGGCCGAAACCTATTGGTTGGACGTCACCCTGTCTGGCGACCAGTCGGTCTCGATGGATCTGCTGCGCGAGCCCGGGACCATCAGCCGGCTCGAGCAATTGCCTTGCACAGCGGACGGCGCCGACTGATGCAGACAGTCCACCCGCTATAATCGTCCAGAGCCGGCATAGCTCAGTTGGTAGAGCAGGGGTTTTGTAAACCTCAGGTCCGCGGTTCGAGTCCGTGTGCCGGCACCATCACCCCAACCAGAGTTCCGCTCTGAACTCAGTGAGCACCGTTTGCTCGACTCGAGGTTTGCGCCACTCGTCGGGTTTTTGAACGGCAACGCGATCAAAACCCGTTTGAAGAGTGCGTGCCGATTTGCGTGCGACCGCCCGCAATCGGATTGAGCGCATTGTTACCCGTGATTCGTAACGCGCCTGAAATTCATCCGTAGCGAAATCAACATCGATTCGTAGCAAAACCCACATCGTCGCTGCCGAGACTACGCGGACAGCTCCTTCGAGCTGTTCAGCACTGGATAACGAACTTTCGACAGGATGAGAATCATGAAAAAAGGAATGCTAGCCTGCGCAATCGCAGGTGCGGTGCTTGCTGCGAGTGCCAGCGCCGGACCAAACAACAGCAAGACGGGCCCCTTCGGCTTCATGCCGATTGCGGGGTCGGCTGCAGGGGATGGGACCGACTTCGATCCGGGTGCGCCGTGGATCGTCCCCGACGGCTTCACTCAGTACACCGTTTCGGACGAGACCGACCTCGATATTTACAAGGACCCGACACAGAGTGGCGGGCGAAGCAACGACTGGCACGACATGAATACCGTCAACGAGACGGGCAGACATGCCGGCCGTTACCTGTACCGCACGCACGAGGTGCGCGGTAACGCAGAACGTGGCGGCACAGTCTCAGTCGTCGATCTCCAGACGCGCGTGACGAAGGTCATTGCTGAGGATCCCAGTTACGATGCGCTCGATGGCATCGAGTGGACACCCTGGGGCACGATCCTGTTCGCCGAGGAAGTCACGGGCGGGCGGCTGTTCGAGATCGTATTGGACAAGAAGGACCCGACTGGTGTGGCAGCCGTGATCGATCGGCCGGCCGTCGGCCGTCTGGCACACGAGGGAATTGCCGTAGGGCCCGATGGCGCTGTTTACGTCGTCGATGAGTTCCGTGGCCAGCGGGAGGGCGTCGGTGGCGGCATCTACAGGTTCGTCCCGGATCGCCGTGGGGATCTGTCGACGGGAGATCTCTTCGTGCTCTCCGTCCCAGCAGGTGGGATCGAAGGTGTCGGCCAGGGCGAGTGGGTCGGGCCGATCGACGCGTCCGATGCCCGTAACTCCGGTACGGCAGCTGGCGGCACCGGCTACAATCGTCCTGAGGACGTCGAGATCATCGGCAATACGCTGTACGTCGCGGTTACCGAAGGGACCTACACCAGCGGCAGCCAGAATTACGACGGTCGGGTTCTCGCGATCAACCTGCAAAGCCTCGAGGTCACCGACTTCGTCAAGCCCGGCGTTAACGTGCCCGTCGAGACGGGGGGCGCAACGGGCTTCGACAATCCCGATAACCTGGCGCAGACGCCGGACGGCAAGCTGATCATCGTTGAGGACAATGTGCCTTCAGATATCTGGATTGCCCCCACGAGCAGTGATGGTGTTGCCGACGAGGTCTGGCTGTTCGCCTCGCTGACGGATTCTGGCGCCGAGGGCACGGGAATCTATTTCGGGAAGGACCCGAAGACGATGTTCGTTAACGTCCAGCACTCCGTTCTCGACGACAACGACGCGACCTGGGCGATCACAAAGCGCTAACCTTTCTCTTAGCGCGTTAGTGCGCAATTGGAGCCGAAGGCGGCCGCGCAATGCGGCCGCCTTCATTCTTGGCTGCATCCCCACATTCGGCGGCCCACTGGCGCCGGGCGCGGTCGGATTCAACGGCACCAGCGATTGCCGCACCGTCGGCGATTTCGGGCTGGCGCAAATCACAGCCAGGCGTGTGCAGGTGGTAGATGTCGAGCAACAGGTCGTCATGATGTCCGTGGTGTTTTTGAGGCGGCCCGGCAACGAGCGTTGGCGCAATCATTTCACTCACACGATCAGCATCGAGGACGGTCTCATCCGCCATGTGCATGGCGCCATGTTTTATGCGCCGCCAGACAGGCCGGTACCGAACTGGCCGCCCTACGACGGGAATTTTCCGCTGCAGCCCTGATCGATCCGGAATACAGAGAGACCACAAGCAAATCACGCCTGGCTGACACAGACGAGCGGGTCTAAATCCTTGAGGTCGCCCGACGGGACAGAATTGTTCTACCGCTATGGGCAGAAACCCTAGTGACGTCGTTCACTCGCCGCGAATCTCGCGCATGGTCGCGCAGATGGCCTCGATCTCATCGTCTTCGAGCTCGAGCTCCTTGAGGCCCATCTCGCGATCCCAGACTTCCTCTGGAATCTCGTCCTTGAGCTCGAAGATGTGATAGCTCTTGAGCCCGAGCGCGATGCCGCCGAGCGCGCCGGCAAAGCTCGGGTCGCCTTCCTTGAAAGTGGTCGCCATGATGCGAAGGTTGAACAGCTGGTTCAGGCCGAATACGAGCACGAGCTGGTCTGCGCCATGCTCATCGGCCAGCGCCTTGATCGCCTTCTGCTCCGCAAGACCTGCGGCGCCGGCAGCCGTTCAGACGAAACAGGAAGTCGTTTCGTAGACTACTTCGGCGCCCGCAGCCTCGACGCAGTTGCGCACGGCAAGGCCTGCGACGTCGTCGCGCTCGCCGAAGACGGCGACTTTCTTTCCCTCGAGCATGTTAGTTCTCTGATGACTGGCTCTTCGAGCCCGAATTGGCCTCGAGCACGAAGGATACCCCATCGTAGAGCTCGGTTAGTCGGTTCAGGAAGAGGCTGGCTTTGGACAGGATCATGGCGCGGCGAATCTCGCCGTGGCGCATGGCTTCGAGCGCGTGGCCGATGAAAGCGACACCCGATGGAATGTGCCCCTGCGTCGGCGCGAAACCCGGCATGCCGACACGCTCGATGAAGTCCTGCATATCCTTCTTTTCGATCGCGCCGGCGCGCACGGCCATCGCGGCGATCATGCGGTAGTTCTTGTGGGCAACGTCACCGGAGCCTGCGTGTTCCATGATCTCGGGATTGTGCAGCTCGGGCGCGAACCGATCGATCGCCGTCAACGGCAGGCCGAGTGCCGCGAGCGGCTCGAGGAGCAGCTCGCGGTAGACGGCCTCATCCGACGTGCTCGACCCGATCGTCGCGAGGCCGACGGCACTCGGTTCGATATGAAGCCTCGGGCTGACCCCATCGTCGCGCGTGACCAGGAACGCATGGGCGGCCAGGCAGTCTTCGAGGATCGGCAGTTCCTGCGCGAGCATGGGCTCGAACTTCATGCCGAGCTTGGCGAGCGATCCGCCGGCCACGACCGCGATGCGCTCGTAGATGCCGGCCGCGACGAGCGCGGCCGCAGTCACGAGCGCCGATGCCGGCGCGGCACAAAAGTTCTTGATGTCGAAGCCCGACGCATTGACGCAGCCGCACTGCGCGCCGATCGCCTTCGCCAGCCCGCCGCCACCCCGCTGATAGCGATCGCCAGTGGCTTCCTCGCCGCAGCTGATGATGAAGTCGATGGCGTCGGCTGCGAGTTTCTCGCGCTCGAGCAGATGCACGAGCGCGACCGAGGCGCTCGCCTTCGCCGCGAGCCCTTCGAGCAGGGTTCTCGCGTCGAGATTCGAATCCTCCGCCCCTTCGGCGCGATCGTCGCGCTGAATGCAGCCGGCGAGCTTCGCGCCCAGCCTGAGCGGCAGGGCCGACCCGGCTTCGATGCGGTCCAGAATCTTCTGCTCCGAGAGTGTGTCGGGCGTCCTGACCTTGAGGCCTGCGAGCACGGCGTGATCGGAGAGTCTGCTGTCGAGCGCATCCTGGCAGTCACTGCTGATCGCAACGAGACCGGGCTCGAGCACGTCGGCCTGCTGCAGGATGGCGTAAGCCAGCTCCTGCGGCACGATCTCTCCGAACTGGCCAGTGCCCGCCGCGCCGCCGGGCGCGTCCGGTGCAACGGCGTGCCAGGGCCGGGTTATCCCTGCAAGCTCGTCGGGTGTGATGGCGCCGATGAACGCCCGGTTCGGCGGGTAACACGCGGCCTGCTCGAATGTACGCAGCCCGGCCTGCAGGCGCGCTTTCAGTGACGCGTCCTTCTCGATCTCGCGCCAGGGCTTGGAGCCGAAGCGGACGAGATCCGGCACGTGCAGAAGACTGTAGGCGGCATTGCGGACGACAGGCAGGTAACTCATTGGCGGGACGCTCTCAGCCGGCGCTCCTGACCTCGTCGAACGCCGAGAGCGCGCGATCGATCTGGCTCGACGTATGCGCGGCCGACATCTGGACGCGGAGGCGTGCCTTACCCTCGGGGACGACCGGGAAGCCGAAGCCGATGACGAAGATGCCGAGCGCCAGCAGGCGATCGGACAGACGGATCGCCTCGGCCGTGTCGCCGATCATGATCGGGATGATGCCTGTCGGTGAATCGATGACGTCGAAGCCCTGCGCGCGCAGACCGTCTCGCATCTGCCGTACATTGGCATGCAGCTGCGCGACACGTTCCGGTTCCCGTTCGAGTATGTCGAGCGCTTTGATTGCTGCGCAGACGGTTGCCGGTGCCAGCGCGTTCGAGAACAGGTGCGGGCGGCTGCGCTGGATCAGATAGTCGATGAGATCGGCGGGGCCCGCGACGAAGCCGCCGTTGCCGCCGCCGAGCGCCTTGCCGAAAGTGCTGGTGATGATGTCGATCTCGGACTCGCTGCAGCCGAGGCCGTAGTGCTCGTGAGTTCCCCGGCCGTGCTCTCCGAGCACGCCCGTGCCGTGCGAATCGTCGACGATGAGCATGGCGCCATGGTGCCGGCAGAGCTCGGCCATCCGGGGCAGCTCGGCCATGTCGCCCTCCATGCTGAAGACGCCGTCGGAGATGACAAGCTTGACCTCGGAATCCTCGGCTTCGGTCAAAGCCTTGTCTAGCGATTCCATGTCGCTGTGGGCGAACACTTTGCGTGTGGCGCGCGACAGCCGCGCCGCGTCGATGATGCTGGCGTGGTTGAGCTCGTCCGAAACGATGGCGTCGCCGGCCCCGGCAATGGTCGGCAACAGGCCCTCGTTGGCGTTCCAGCAGCTCGTGTAGCTCAGGGCGGCTTCCGTGCCGATGAAGCTCGCGATTCTTTCCTCGAGCTCCTGATGGCAGGCGAGCGTGCCGCAGATGAAACGGACGCTGGCGGTGCCCGCCCCGTATTTCTTCAGGCCTTCGATGCCGGCCTCGACGACGTCCGGGTGGTCGGCGAGCCCGAGGTAGTTGTTCGAGCAGAAGACGAGCACTTCGCCAATGCCCTCGATGACCGTCTGCGGCGCCATCGGCGCCGTGATGTTACGCAGGGATTTGTAGGTGCCCGACGCATGCAGCTCCTCGAGCGCCTGATCCAGTCTCCTTTTGAGCTTCGACACACTCGTCTCCGTTCGATCGATGGGTGTTCAGTGCTGGCGCTGTCGCAGCC
>JASFSD010000003.1:0-21882 GCA_050114575.1 Gammaproteobacteria bacterium
GGTCGCTTCCGCTTTGTGCTGGAGCTTCTCTACGGTCAGAACGCAGTGAATGTCCGTCAGGTTGTCGAAGTGCCGGTCGAGCTTCGAGAGTTTCGACTCGACTCGGTTCCTGAGGGCCGGGGTCACTTCAATGTGGTGTCCGGTAATCGTTAGCGGCATCTAATGCTCCTTTAGCTGACAAGATTGCTTTTCCTTCGCTCGCTCGAAGAGGGGATGTTCATGGCTTCTCGGTACTTCGCGATGGTGCGTCTTGCCACCTTGACGCCGTCCTCCGAGAGCAGCTTGGCGATCTGATTATCGCTCATCGGCTTGCTCGGATTCTCGGCGCCGATCAGCTTGCGGATCTTGGCACGAACGGCAATGGATGACTGTTCGCCATCGTCACCATGAACGTGACTGGAGAAGAAGTAACGAAACTCGAAAACGCCTCGTGGGGTGTGCATGTATTTGCTGGTCGTAACCCTCGAGACGGTCGATTCGTGCATTTCGATTGCTTCGGCCACGTCTCTGAGCACCATCGGGCGCATATGCTCTTCGCCATGCTCGAGAAACTCGGTCTGCCGCTGCACGATGGTGTGCGCGACCTTGAGCAGCGTCTCGTTTCTGATTTCGAGGCTTCGAATCAGCCAGCGAGCCTCCTGGAGCTGGAGTTTCAATGCGTCGTACTCGCCGTTGCGACCGAGGGAGCCGGCGTAGAGGTCGTTTACCTTGAGCCGCGGCGCCAGCGACGAGTTCAGCTCGACGACCCACTGACCGTCGATCTTTCTCACGAACACATCGGGCACGACGTATTCGGCGGCGGAGGCGTAGATGGCTGCGCCCGGCCGTGGATGGCAGGCACGGACCAGAACGAGAGCCTCGTCTATCTCTTCGTCCGAGGCATGCAGCAGGCGCCTGAGTTGAACGTACTGATGATCGGCAACCAGCTCGAGATGGTGTCCGGCGATCTGCTTGGCAAGTTCGATCCCGGGAGTGTCGCTCGCGAGTTGATTCAACTGGAGCAGGACGCATTCACTGACCGACCTGGCTGCGATGCCGATCGGATCGAGCCGCTGGATGGCTTCGAGGACGGCCTCGATCTCGTCTATGCCGGCAATGACATCGGGTGCGAGCGTTGTCTGTATTTCCTGCAGGCTTTCGTCGAGGTAGCCGTCCTCGTTGATCGCATCGATGATGGCCTGGCCGATCGTCGTGGTTCGGGTGTCGAGGTTCTCGAGCTCCAGTTGCCAGAGAAGATGGTCTGCGAGCGACTCGTCCGATCGATCCGGTTGCTCGAAGGTCAGACTGGGGTCGCTGCTGCGAGCCGAGTCGGATGGTCCGGTACGTGCGACCTCGTCCCAGGGCGACTCCTCGACGGCGGTTTCCGGCGTCTCCTGGGTTTCCTCTGCGGCGGTCTGCTCCTGCGCCTCGTTGGCCGGCGGGTCCTCGGCCTCCAGCATTATGTTCTGCTCCAGCGCATCCTCGATCTGGGCCTGCAGCTCCATGACCGGGAGCTGCAGCAGCCTGATTGCCTGCTGCAGCTGCGGCGTCATGGTCAGCTGCTGACTCAGTCTGAGCTGTAAGGATGGCTTCAGCATGTGTGTGGCGGCTGGCTAAAGGGAAAACCCTTCACCAAGGTAGACTTCCCGGACATTCTTGTTTGCGAGCACTTCCTCCGGCGTTCCGGAGGCCATCAATTCTCCTTCGTTGACGATATACGAGTAACTGCAAATTCCAAGTGTCTCGCGCACATTATGATCGGTAATCAATACGCCGATTCCGCGCTGGCTCAGGTGGCGGATGATCCGCTGAATGTCGAGGACCGAAATGGGGTCGACCCCGGCGAACGGCTCGTCCAGCAGCATGAACTTCGGTTCGGTTGCGAGCGCCCTGGCGATCTCGACGCGACGGCGTTCTCCGCCCGAGAGACTGATGCCCGCGTTGTCCCGCACGTGCGCAATATGCAGCTCCTCCAGCAGCATCTCGAGCTGCGCCTGGCGGTCGGCTCTTCTGAGATCACGACGGGTCTCCAGGATCGCCTTGATGTTGTCGGAGACTGACATGCCGCGAAAGATCGAAGCTTCCTGGGGCAGATAGCCCAACCCCAAACGGGCGCGCTTGTGCACGGGCAGGCGGGTGATGTCGCGGCCGTCGAGCTCGATCCCGCCGCGATCGCAACTGACGAGCCCGACGATCATGTAGAAGGCCGTTGTTTTGCCGGCGCCGTTAGGTCCGAGCAACCCGACGACGTCACCGCTCTGAATGCTCAGCGACAGATCCTTGACGACTTCGCGGCGTCGGTAGCGCTTGGCGATGCCGCGCGCTTCGAGCTTACTCATGGCGTCAGGGACTCGGCTTCCTGCTCTTCAGGCTCCTCGGGAGGCGTCAGACGAAGCAGAACTCCGGAGCACCCGTCCGTCGACCCGGCGTTGAAGGTTTTCTCGTTGAGGTCGTATATCCAGTCGCAGCCCATGTACTCGTTCGCGCCCATGACCAGTGTCGCCTGGCCCAGCAGGCGCACCGTGCCATTGCGGCTGTCGTACGAAATGCTTTCGGCCGTGCCGCTGACCTCGGTTGCCCGTTCAGCGATATAGTCCGACATGACGACGGGGTTCCCGCTCAGCTCGCCGAGCACGAGCTCGTTGGCCTCGAACTCGAACAGTGCCTCGTCTGCCAGAATCTCGGTCGTGTCGAATGCCAGCCGCACGTCGTCCGTGAGGCGCCACAGGCTGCCGTCGAAGTCGTATTTGTTGGTCGCGGCAAGTCCAGCAGATATGACGTTGGTGCCGTCGGTGATTCGTACGCCGACACAGATGGTCTCGTCGCTGCGCGCATTGCCGGAGGCTGATTCACAGACGGCTTCGTAACCGCTGTTCTGCGTCTCCTGCCCGAGGGCGCAGGCGGCAAACAGCGCGAGAACGCAAAACCTTCTAGCGTGCAGAGCGTATCGCGACATTGGAGCCGAGTTTCCAGAAATCCGTCTTCAGATTCAGCTCGAGCCCGGTCGCGGTAAATTCGGATCGACCTTTTCGCATCGTCACTTCCTGATCCGTGGTTGCGAGGAACTCATCCGTGTAAACCTGCAAGTTTTCGGTTTCGAACACAGTCCCTTCCTGATCGGTATCCGGCAAATAAACCAGCCGAACGCCCTCCTGCAGACTCAGGGATTCCCGGCTCACGTCGGCAAGGCCGCGCGCTGCCGAAATGTTCCAGTGAATGTCTGTCTCGGGCATGTATTCTACGCTCATCCGTTCGAGTACGAAGTCTCCGCCATCCTCCTGTTGTTCCACGCGATCGGCCTTGATCCGGTAATAGATCCGGCCCTCTTCGTCCGTTCCGTGCATCACCGCACCAATCAGGTAGTACCCCTCCGAGGCCGGTCCGCGGTCGACCCGGGTCGCCGGCGCCTCCTGCGCGACACGGGCCAGCACCCAGGTCAGCAGAGCAGCGCCGACGAGAATTCCGAAAAGCACCAAATTGCGAGGGTTGACAGCCATCTGGGATAGACTAGCAGGCTTCCCGGTCGAGCATGAAGCCAGTCAGAAAATGGATCCGAGCGAAATCGAAAGCCTGATCGAGCAGGGACTCGAGGGCGCAACCGTGAACGTCGTCACGGACGGCCAGGGCCACTACGAGGCCGTAGTCGTCTGCTCCGCGTTCGAGGGCAAGCGCAGCGTGCCGCGACACCAGATGGTCTATTCCACGCTGGGAGAGCGCGTTGGACGGGAAATCCACGCGCTTGCGGTGCGCACCTATACTCCCGAAGAGTGGCGGGCCAGCCAGGAATGATCGGTGAATGCCGGCTTCGTCCGGCGGGGCACCTGCTCGAAAGGCACTGATGCAAGAGCTCGAGATTGAAGGCGGCGTCCCGCTCGCCGGTGAGATCACGATCTCCGGTGCCAAGAATGCCGCACTGCCCGTGCTTTTCGCGAGCCTGCTCGCGGACAGCGCCATCACGATGCGGAACGTGCCCCGGGTCGCCGATGTCACGACCACGATCAAGCTGTTGCGCCTGCTCGGCGTCGAGGTCGCTTCGGAAACGGACTCCCTGATCGAGCTCGACCCATCCGGTGTTGCCGACTTCGTCGCGCCCTACGAGCTCGTGAAAACGATGCGCGCGTCGATTCTCGCGCTCGGCCCGCTGCTCGGCAGGTTTGGCCGGGCCGACGTTTCGCTTCCCGGCGGCTGCGCCATCGGCGCGCGGCCGGTCGATCTGCACGTGAGTGCGCTCAAGTCGATGGGCGCGGAGATAGACATTGCGGAGGGGTACATCCGGGCCCGGGCCAGGGCTCTGCATGGCGCGCGGCTCGTGCTCGATACCGTCACGGTGACGGGCACGGAGAATCTCTTGATGGCCGCCGTGCTGGCCCGTGGCGAAAGCGTCATCGAGAACGCCGCGCGCGAGCCCGAAGTCACGGATCTGGCCCATTTTCTCCGGGCCATGGGCGCGAAGATCGAGGGTGCGGGCACGGCTATGATCGAGGTGCAGGGCGTCGACGCGCTCGCCGGGGTCGATTACGAAGTCATGCCCGATCGCATCGAATCCGGTACCTACCTGGTGGCGGCAGCCGTCACCGGCGGTCGGGTCACGATCCGCAGAACGGTTCCCGAGGCTCTCGACGCGGTGCTGCAGAAGCTCGGTGATGCCGGCGCCGATATCGAGACCGGCGCTGACTTCGTGAGTCTCGACATGCAGGGCCGACGGCCGAACGCGGTCGACGTGTCTACCGCACCCTATCCGGGGTTTCCAACCGACATGCAGGCGCAGTTCTGCGCCCTGAATGCGATCGCCAACGGTTCGGGCACCATCACTGAAACGATCTTCGAGAATCGGTTCCAGCATGCACTCGAGCTGCAGCGGCTCGGTGCCGACATCACCGTTCGGGGTAACACGCTCGTCATCCGCGGAGTCGATGCGTTGACGGGCGCGCCGGTCATGGCAACCGATCTCAGGGCATCGGCCTCGCTGGTCCTGGCCGGGCTCGCCGCACGTGGAACGACACGGGTTGGCCGGATCTACCATATCGATCGGGGCTACGAGCGGCTCGAGGAAAAGCTCACGGAGGTCGGGGCCCGGATCAGGCGGCGCAATGGTTGAGAGAAGATCACAGGCATGGCGCATCGATCGCGTTCCCGGTGCCCGGGCACGGGTCGGCCCCTCCCGAGGCTGGCGGCACTCCGCTGTGGTCAGCTTCAGCAGACGCCGTGTATAATTGTGAGTCATCCAAGTGGTTGGCTCGACCTCGTTACGGGACTACGACGGCGGACGATGCCGGCAATAACAAACGCTAAGTGCGAATCCGGGGGCAGGCGCAAGGCCTCCCCGAACGGCTAGGAGTGCTTAATGACTGACAGTTCGGGGTTTTCGCGGCGCCACTTTCTGACGGCGGCGACGGCCGTGACGGCCGGTGCCGGTGCGGCGGCCACCGCAGTACCCTTCGTTGCTTCGTTCAAGCCGAGCGCGCGCGCTCAGGCGCTGGGCGCTCCGGTTCAACGCGATGTGAGCCGGCTCGAGCCCGGCGCGATGGTCCGCGTCGAATGGCGCGGGCGCGTAATCTTCATCGTGCGTCGGACCCAGGCCATGCTCACCAAGCTCGGCGAGATAACCGACATGCTCGCTGACCCCAACTCCGAAAACACCGAGCAGCAGCCCGAATACGCGGCTAACGAGTTTCGCAGTATCCGCCCGGAGTATCTCGTCGTCGAAGGCGTCTGCACGCACTTCGGCTGTGCGCCGGTAGCGCGATTCGAGCTTGGTCCCGCCGATCTCGGTGCCGATTGGCCCGGCGGTTTTTTCTGTCCTTGTCACGGTTCCAAGTTCGACCTGGCGGGGCGAGTCTTCAACAGCGTGCCGGCACCTTCGAATCTCGTCGTGCCGCCGTACCGGTTCGTAAACGAGACGACAATCTTGATTGGCGTCGACGAGGGGAGCGCATAGATGGCCGCTTCTGAAGCAGACGTAACGAATCGATTGGGACGCAGCATCAGCGCGTTGGGCGAATGGGTCGATGCCCGTTTCCCTTTGACCAAGCTCATCAAAGAGCACGCGACCGAATACTACGCGTCGAAGAATTTCAACTTCTGGTACGGGTTCGGTGTGCTCGCGACGGTCGTGCTCGTGCTCCAGCTCGTCACCGGCATTTTTCTGACGATGAATTACAAGCCGGCGGCGGCCGAGGCGTTCGCGTCGGTGGAATACATCATGCGCGACGTCGAGTGGGGCTGGCTCATCCGCTACCTGCACTCGACCGGCGCATCGGCATTTTTCATCGTCGTTTACCTGCACATGTTTCGCGGGTTGATGTACGGCTCGTACAAGAAGCCGCGCGAGCTCGTGTGGATCATCGGCATGTTCATTTACCTGTGTCTGATGGCGGAGGCGTTCTTTGGTTACATACTCCCCTGGGGCAACATGTCCTACTGGGGAGCGCAGGTCATCGTCAATCTGTTCGGTACCGTTCCGTGGGTGGGCGAGGGAGTCGCCGAGTGGCTGCGCGGAGACTTCTACATCTCGGACATCACGCTGAATCGCTTCTTCGCTTTTCACGTCATTGCGATGCCGCTGATGCTCGTGCTGCTGGTCGTGATTCACATCATGGCGCTGCACGAGGTCGGCTCGAACAACCCCGATGGCATCGAGATCAAAGAGCACAAGGGTCCGGACGGCATACCGCTCGACGGAGTTGCTTTCCATCCGTATCACACGAGCAAGGATCTCGTGATTATCGTGATTTTCCTGATCGCGTTTGCCGGAGTCGTGTTCTTCGCGCCTGAGATGGGCGGCCTGTTTCTGGAGTATGCGAATTTCGATCAGGCCAATACGCTCGTGACGCCGGAGCACATCGCGCCCGTATGGTACTTCACGCCGTTCTACGCCATCCTGCGTGCGGTGGACAACAAGCTGCTCGGTGCGGCGCTCATGGGAGGCGCCGTGATGCTGCCGTTCTTCCTGCCCTGGCTCGATCGCTGCCGGGTCAAGTCGATTCGCTACCGCAGCTGGATATACAAGACGGCACTCGGCCTGTTCGCTATCAGTTTCCTGGCGCTCGGTTATCTCGGGCTGCAGGCGGTCACGCCGGTTTATAAGGCGCTGTCTCAGCTCTTTACGGTAATTTACTTTGCGTACTTTATCCTCATGCCGTATTACTCGGCGATAGAGAGGACCAAACCCGTGCCGACGCGAGTGACGAAATGAGGTTGAAAGCCGCCATATTGCTGGTCGGGTGCGCGGTCGCGTCGATTGCTTCCGCGCAACACGATGCCGAGCTCGAACCTGCCAATAACGATGTCTCCGACGTCGCTTCGCTGCAGCGTGGAGCGAGGTATTTCGTCAACTACTGCATGGGCTGTCATTCGGCCCAGTACGTCAGGTACAACCGGCTGGCTGAAGGTCTGCAACTGTCAGACAGCGAGCTCATGGACAATCTCATGTTCACCGGCGAGCGGCCGTTCGACACCATGAGCATTGCCATGAATTCGGAAGACGCGGCGGACTGGTTCGGTACCGCTCCGCCGGATCTCTCGCTGATCGCGCGCAGTCGCGGCACGGACTACCTCTATACTTTCCTGAACGGTTTCTACGTTGACGAGTCGAGTCCGACGGGCGTCGACAATACCGTCCTCCAGGGCACCGCGATGCCCCACGTGCTCTGGGAGCTGCAGGGCATCCAGGAAGCGCATCACGAGGAAGATCCGGCGCACGAGGGTGAGGAAGTCATGATGCTCGAGATTACCCAGGCCGGGCTCTTGAGCGAGGAGGAATATCACGGCGTGGTCCGGGATATAGTGAATTTCCTCGACTACATTTCCGAGCCGATGCAGCTCGATCGCCAACGACTCGGGGTACGAGTCATAGGTTTCCTGCTCGTTCTTCTGCTCATTTCATATATGCTCAAGAAAGAGATCTGGAAAGACGTTGACTGATCCGATCTTGTATGGGTTTCAACCAGGGGCTGCTAAATGGCGATCACCTCGCAGCATCATTCCGTTATGACGCTGTTCTCGAAGGCTAACGACCCCTGGAGCCACCGCACGCGCCTGGTGTTGTGCGAGAAGAGCATCAGTATCGATATCGTCAATGTCGATGAGGGCGACCTGCCGGAAGATCTGCTCGACCTCAATCCTTACAACAGCGTGCCGACGCTCGTGGATCGCGACCTGGTTCTGTACGACTCGCGCGTAATAATCGAGTACCTCGATGAGCGATTCCCCCATCCTCCGCTGATGCCCGTCGATCCGGTGACGCGGGCTCAGTTCCGGCTCGCTCTTTTCCGCATCGAAAAGGACTGGTACTCGCTGGCCGACGATCTTCTCGCCGTCACCGACCGCAAGCCGCCGGCGCGAGCAGCGAGGGCGCTCGAGGAAAGCGTGCTATCGAGCGTGGATATCTTTGCGGCCAAGACCTTCTTTCTCAGCGACGAATTTTCTCTCGTCGACTGCACGATCGCTCCGATACTCTGGCGACTACCGGCTTTCGGCATCTCTTTGCCGACCAAGGCCAAGGCCATTCGAAATTATATGGACGAGGTCTTTTCCAGGCCGTCGTTCCAGGCCAGCCTCACCGAGGTCGAGCAGGAGATCAGGCAGTAGAAACTCCTGTGAGCTCACAGCGTCCCTACCTGCTTCGGGCAATGCACGAGTGGATGGTGGACAACGCGCTGACGCCGCACATCGTCGTCGACGCCAGCTCGGCGGACGTGAATGTTCCGCCCGAGAACATCAAGGAAAACAAGATCGTGCTGAACGTCAGCTATGCCGCGACCCGCGGGCTCGTGCTCGGCAACGACACGGTGGCGTTCGAGGCCAGATTCAACGGCGTGCCCAGGGCCGTGAGCGTTCCCATTGAATCCGTGCTCGGGATCTATGCGCGCGAGAGCGGTCAGGGCATGGTCTTCGCGGAGGAATCGCCGACGCCGCCGGATACGCCCGCTCCCGACGAAGGCAAGCGGCCGCAGTTGAAGGTCGTGAAATAGGCGGGTCAGCCGCCTATGAATGCCTGGTCGATCAGATCGCAGATGCAGTGAATGATCAGCAGGTGCACTTCCTGAATTCGGGCCGTGCGGTCGGACGGTATTCTTAGCTCGACGTCCGATGTTTCCAGCGCCTGCGCGATTCGGCCGCCGTCCCGGCCGGTCAGGGCAACGATCGTCATCTCTCGTTCGTGCGCGGCGACGATCGCCTCGAGGACATTCTCGGAGTTGCCCGAGGTCGAGATGGCGAGCAGCACGTCGCCACTCCGACCCAGCGAGCTGACCTGCCGCGAAAAAACGGTGGCGAACCGATAGTCGTTGGCGACGGCCGTCAAGGTCGAGCTGTCGGTCGTCAGCGCGATCGCCGGAAGGCCGGACCGCTCGGCCTCGAATCGGCCGAGCAGCTCACTGGCAAAATGCTGTGCATCCGCCGCCGATCCGCCGTTGCCGCAGCTCAAGATCTTGCCGCCACTTCGCAGGCTGCCGATCATTGCTGCACCGGCGTCGGCAATTTCGGGCGCGAGAATGCGGGAAGCCTGCTTGGTCTCGATGCTTTCAGCGAAATGCTGCTCTACTCGTTCATGCATGCCTGCATTGTGCCTTCAAGCGCTGTCGAACGCATTCCTCACCCAATGAATTCCCGGTCGGCTCGAATCGATTCCTTCGAACGCGATGACGTCGAAGCGAATGGGTCTCGGATGCCACTCGCTGTGGCACATGAGGAAGTGCCTCGTGGCGCTGATGATCCGGCGGCGCTTGGCGTGGCCGACTGTTGCGAGTGCCCTGCCCGCGTGCGCTCTGGCTTTGACCTCGACGATGACGAGCTGCCCACGGTCTGAGGCGACAATATCGAGTTCACCGAGCCGACAACGATAGCGCCTGGTGATGATGGTCATGCCCTGACCGACGAGAAAATCGGCTGCGCGAAGTTCCCAGGCCTCGCCGAGTCCTGAAGACTCGGCCCGTCGGCTCATCGCGCGCTGAACGGACCGGTGCTGTCCGGGACCAGGGCGACCGGCCTGCCACCCCGGAACTCGGCGAACGGCAGGGCACGCCGGATCCTGCCACGCGGATCGACCGAGAGTTCGCCCGTTGCTCCCGAAATGCGCCATGCGGTGCCGTTGTCTGCGCTCAGCGGGGCAATCAGCTGATACGCGTCGTAGCCGAAAGCGAACAGCCTTCGCAGTTGGTTGGCGCTTGCCGTGCTGAATTCGCCGAGCATGCTGGCGGCCGACTGAGCTCCGGAATCTGTGCCGACCAGCAGGGGCAGGTCGGTAAAAATGAGGCCGTCGAGGTCTGCTTCATTGCCGCGGCGGATGGGGTCGTAGATTTCCGATGTCGCATAAGTCGCGACGACATCGGGGTCTGCGTCGTTGTCGCGCAACAAAGGGACGAGCAAACGGCCCACCACGGGACCGGCCTGCAGAAAGACCATGTCGATGTCCGCGCGCCGGCGAGGCTCGAACTCGAGCTGCAGACCGAGGTTTGCGCGCAGGCGATCGTAGCGCGCCTCACTCTGCGAAATGTTCAGGAGCTCCTCGATGGGGGCCGTCAGATTGGCGGAACCGGATACGTAGGCGACCGAGTTGATGACGCGGCCGCCACGCGACTCGAACGCGTCCCGAAAGCGGTTCATGATGCGATAGCCACGGTCGTCGCTGGCGAACAGGGCGACAGCCGTCTCGTGGCCGTTTGCGATTGCGCGGTCGGCAATGGCTTCGATTTCATCGTCGGACGAGAGCGCGAACTGAAAAAAGTTCGAAGCCCGCGCGGCGTCCGCCGCGCCGAGGTTGAGTGCCAGCGTCGGTACGAAGCCTGCTTCGGCTTGAACCCGTGCGACCTCGTCCGGCAGCAATGGCCCGACGATGAAATCTGCACCCTCGAGCTGAGCCGTCAGGAAGCTCTCGATGCTGCCGCGTTGTGCCGTATCGTAGACTTGGATCGAGCTGTCGGCGGCGAAGCCGCTGGCCAGGTGTGCGGCAAAGAAACCGTCCCTGACCGCAAGTGCCTCGGCGCGCCGGGCCGAGGTCAGCGGCAGCAGCAGGGCGATCCGGGCTGGCCGCACACCCTCGAGACGTGAACCCGCCAGCATCTCGGAGAGCACGCCGCCGGTTGCGGGATGATTCGGAAACTCGTCGCGCCAGCCGATGAGTGCGTCGAGAAGCTCGGAGTCTTCGCTCGACATACGCGTCAGTGGCGCCAGCGCGAGCCAGCCATCGATCGTCGGGTCGCCGGTTCTTGTATCGGCTGTAATCAGACTGAAGGGCAGGCGGAGCCCTTCCCATATCGCTTGTTGATTGGCGCTGATCTCGGCCGGCGTCTCGAGCCAGATTTCCCGCTCCACCAGGAGCTCCACGGCCTCGACCGTGCGCCCGAGAGCGAACAGTGCGTCAGCGCGAACGGCAGAGGCGGCCGGGTCGAATCGACCATCCGGCAGCGCGGCGACGGAATCGAGCACTCCCATGGCCGCATCGGCATTGCCGAGCGCGACCTCGACCCGAGCCAGATCGAGCTGGAACCGGCGCCGCTGACTGCCTTCGGTTCGCGCGGCCAGATCGGCATAACGGCTGCGCGCGAGGTCCAGCTCGCCGCGCTCGAACGCCGTCGCCGCTTCGGCTTCCCGCGCCGCAATATCGATGGGCGCGACCGGCGGTGCGACCGAGCAGGCTGCGAGCAGCGCGGCACCGAGGCCGATTAAACTGTATGCACGGATCCTCATCGCTATCACGCAAAGTAAGCAAAACCAGTGGCAAATGCCAGGACAGAATCTGCGGGAATTCTCTATGTTGTCGCGACTCCGATCGGTAACCTCGCCGATTTGAGTCCCCGGGCGAGAGACGTGCTCGGCGCCGTCGACCTCGTTGCGGCCGAGGATACACGCCGGGCCGGGAAACTGATGCAGCATCTGGGACTCGACCAGCAACTCGTTTCCCTGCATGAGCACAATGAGGATGCTCAGGTCCCGAAATTGCTGGCGCAGCTCGAGGCCGGGCGGACGATCGCGCTGATTTCGGATGCCGGAACGCCGCTGATCAGCGATCCCGGGCTCCGGCTCGTCGCGTCTGCACAGGCGGCCGGCAACAGAGTTGTCAGCATTCCGGGCCCTTCAGCCGTTACGGCGGCGCTGAGCATTTCGGGCCTGGCGACGGATCGATTCGTGTTCGAGGGCTTCCTGCCGCGCAAGTCGCGGCGTCGCCGCGACCGCATCGAGGCACTGAGAACGGAGTCGCGGACGCTGGTTTTGTTCGAGTCGGTGCATCGGGTCGAAGCAACGGTTGCCGACCTGGTCGAGGTCCTCGGGGCTGAGCGTCGGGCCGCCGTGGGCCGCGAGCTGACCAAGCTGCATGAGCAGGTTGTCACCGCGACTCTCGGGGAAATCGAAGCGGCGCTCGGCGACAGCGTGCCGCTGCTCGGCGAATTCGTCCTCGTCGTTGCCGGTGCCGACATGCAGCCTGCTGTCGGCGCTGAAGAGATTCAGCGAATCTATCGGCTGCTCGCCGAGGAGCTGCCACCGGCACGAGCCGCCGCGCTTTGCGCCAAGATCACGGGGCGCGCGCGCAGTGAGGTGTATTCGCTGACGCGGTGACGAAGCGGCACTTGCGGCCCGGTCGAGTGTCATTTAGCTTGGTAGTGGGAGCCGGCCGAGCAGTCGCTGGGAGCAATCCTGGAGGAAAGTCCGGGCTCCATTGGGCAGGGTGCCAGGTAACGCCTGGGGAGCGCGAGCTCACGGCCAGTGCAACAGAAAACATACCGCCGGATTCGTCCGGTAAGGGTGAAATGGTGCGGTAAGAGCGCACCGCGCTCGTGGTAACACTGAGCGGCAGGGTAAACCCCACCCGGAGCAAGACCGAATAGGGAAGCGCTGAGTGTGCCCACACGAGCTTCCGGGTAGGTCGCTGTAGGCGTCTGGTGACAGGCGCCATAGATGAATGACTGCTCTCGACAGAACCCGGCTTACAGGCCGGCTCCCTTTCAAGGCAAGCGAAGCGCCGCCGTCGGCGCGGCAGGCAAGCGTCCCGCGGGGACGCGCCGCCGAGAGCGCCAGGCATTTCCGTCGAAGCGCCGCCGTCGGCGCGGCAGGCAAGCGTCCCGCGGGGACGCGCCGCCGAGAGCGCCAGGCATTTCCGTCGAAGCGCCGCCGTCGGCGCGGCAGGCAAGCGTCCCGCGGGGACGCGCCGCCGAGAGCGCCAGGCATTTCCGTCGAAGCGCCGCCGTCGTTTGCGCTAAACCACTGTCATCAATAAAGAAATTTGCCTGTTCTCGGTTGACAGCAAACCCTGGCTGTCCCTATAGTGCGCCGAGTGGGAGAAAGTGGGAAAAAGTGGGTTTTCTAGTTCCGGATGTTTCGCGGTCCTTCCAAAGTCACCCTCGATGCCAAGGGACGGCTGGCCATACCGAGCCGCCACCGAGAGCGCATTCTAACGCGCTCCGACGGCGCCCTGGTTGCGACCATCGATCGGGATTATTGCCTGCTGATTTATCCGCTGCCCGAGTGGGAGGAGATCGAGCGCAAGCTCGTGCGGCTGCCGTCCCTGAATAAGGACGCGCGCAAGCTGCAGCGACTGATGCTCGGGTACGCCACGGAATTAGAAATGGACAACCAGGGACGCATTCTGCTGCCCCGCGAACTCCGGGAGTTCGCCGGGCTCGAGCAAAAGGCCATGTTGATCGGGCAAGGCAACAAGTTCGAGCTCTGGGACGAGCAGCGGTGGAACGACCGCCGCGATGAATGGTTGGCCGGGGACGACAGCGATTACAGGGATCTGCCCGCAGAGCTCGAGTCATTGTCGTTGTAGGGCCCGGGATGCGGCCCATGGGTGAGCATCAGCCCGTGCTTCTCACGGAGGCGCTGGCTGGTTTGGCGGTAATAAAAGAAGGCTGCTACGTGGATGGCACGTACGGACGCGGGGGGCACAGCGCGGCGATTCTTGCGGAGCTCGGCCCCGAGGGGAGGCTGCTCGCGCTCGACAAGGATCCGGACGCGGTCGCCGACGCGAAGCAGCGGTTTCAGGACGATTTTCGGTTCGCAATCAGGCATGCGGGTTTCGAGGACATGCGCGGCATTGTCGATGAGCATTTCGATGGTCGCGCAGTCCTCGGTGTTTTGCTCGATCTCGGCGTCTCGTCGCCGCAGCTCGATTGCGCCGAGCGAGGATTCAGTTTCAAGAGCGATGGGCCGCTCGATATGCGCATGAATCCCGAGGCAGGCAGACCGGCGGCAGAGTGGATCAGGGACGTGACCGAGGCCGATCTTGCGTCGACTTTGCGGCGATTCGGTGAGGAGCCGAGAGCGCGGCGTATCGCCCGTGCGATCGTCGCTGCCAGGGCCGATGGGCCGATAGAAACGACCCGCCAGCTCGCGGAGATCGTCGAAAGGGCTGCGCCGCGCGACCGCAAGAGCCGGATGCATCCTGCGACTCGCGTGTTTCAGGCGATCCGGATCGCCGTCAACGACGAGCTCGCCGCGCTCGAGCGAGGTCTCGCGGCCGCGATCGACGTGCTGGCCGAAGGCGGCCGGCTGGTCGTCATCAGTTTTCATTCGCTCGAGGACCGAATCGTCAAGCGTTTCATTGCCCGCGAGTCTCGCGGCGACCCGGCCTATGCCGGTCTCCCGTCGATGCCGCCCGCTGCGCGCCCCAGGATCAGGCCGGTCGGCAGGCTGGTTCGCCCGGAGGCAGCGGAGCTCGAAGCAAACCCCAGGTCGCGGAGCGCCCGTCTCCGAATCGCGGAGAAACTGGCCGAGGTTGCGGCTCCATGAAGCTCGCTCTGCTCCAGGCTGTGCTCGCTCTGGTTCTTCTCGCCGGCGTCGTTGCCACCGGTGCGGCGCTGGTTACGACGGAGCACGAGTCGCGGCGACTGTTTCAGGAGCTCGAGGCGCTCCGGCGTGAGCAGGATCGGCTCCACGACGATTGGACGGCGCTGAGACTCGAGGTCTCGACGCTGGCGGGCCACGCGGAAATCGATCGAGTCGCGAAACAAGAGCTCGGGCTTGTCGAGCCCGGCCTGAGCCAGGTCTACGTGGAGGTCGGCCCTTGAACCGGCGCCGCAGGCAACCGGCCATGGCGGCCTGGCGTGGCCGGTTTCTGCTCGGTCTGTTCTTCGTCGCCGCGATCTCGCTCGAGGCTCGGCTGGTCTGGCTTCAGCTGTTCGAAAGCGAGTTCCTGACCGCTGAAGGTGACCAGCGACAACAGCGCGTGGTCGAAGTGCCGGCTCATCGCGGCCTGATCCGGGACCGCCACGACGAGCCGCTAGCGGTCAGCACACCGGTCGACAGTATCATCGTCAATCCGCAGCTGATCGGGCTCGAGCGCGATCGGATCTACGAGCTTTCCCGGGCGCTCGGCGTCGACGGCGCGGAGCTCGAGCGCGAGATCACTCGTCGACTCGACCGGCAGTACTATCCCGTCGCGCGTCGACTCGCGCCGGCAGATGCGGCGCGGGTCGTCGAGCTCGGTATCGCGGGCGTCTGGTCGGAACGCGAATACAAACGGTTTTACCCGCAGGCCGAGGTCACCTGTCATCTGGTCGGATTCGCCGGCGACGAGGATATCGGCCAGGAAGGGCTCGAGTATCTGTTCGATGCGCGCCTCGCGGGTCAGCGTGGCAGCAAGCGCGTGCTGCAGGACGAGCGCGGCCGCTTCCTCGCCGACGTCGAGCAGATCAAGCCGGCCAGAGCCGGACGCGACATTCGGTCCAGTATCGACCTCAGGCTTCAGTATCCGGCGTACCGCGCGCTGAAGACGGCGATCCAGGCTGCCGGTGCAAGCTCGGGCTCTCTCGTCCTGCTCGATGCGTTGAGCGGCGAGGTGCTGGCGCTGGCGAATCAGCCGGCCTGTAACCCGAACGATCCCGAGCATCGCGCAAGACCCGACCTGTACCGCAATCGTGCCATCACCGACCCGATCGAGCCCGGCTCGACCAACAAACCTTTGATTCTGGCAGCGGCGCTGGCAACTGAGCGCTTCTCGCCGGACACGATGGTCGACGTGCCCAGAGTGCTGGAAGTCTCGGGACGCGAAGTGACCGACGACGAGTACGGGCCGCTCGGGCTGGTTTCGGTGACCGAGATCCTGGCCAGATCCAGCAGCGTCGGTATGGGCCTCATCGGGCTCGAGCTCGAGCCGGTCGACCTGTGGTCGACACTCAGGTCCTTCGGTTTCGGCGGGCCGACGGACAGCGACCTCGGTTCGCTGGAGTCGCATGGCACGGTGCCGCACTACTCGAGCTGGGGCTCGATCGGGCACGCGACGATCTCTTACGGCTACGGCCTGTCGGTCACGCCGCTGCAGCTGGCTCGTGCCTATGCCGCGATCGCATCAGGCGGCCTGTTGCCGCCGATCTCGTTCGAGGCTCTGGACGAGCCTCCGGAAAAGACCCGCGTCATGAGTCCTGGAGTCGCCGCCGATCTCATGCATATGCTCGAGGTCGTCGTGTCCGATCAGGGCACCGCGCAGCGTGCCGACATTCCGTTCTATCGCGTCGCCGGCAAGACCGGAACGGCGAGGATGTCCGCCTCGGGCGGCTATTCTGAAAACCGCCATCACGCCGTGTTCGCCGGCATCGCCCCGGCGAGCCGGCCGCGGTTCGTCGCGGTGGTCGTGGTCAACGATCCCCGCGGCCGGGCCTATTACGGCGGCGAAGTGGCGGCGCCCGTGTTCGCCGAAGTCATGCAGACAGCACTGCGAACCTACGGCGTACCGCGTGATGCGTCCCCCGAGCCGACGCGTCTCTCGCTGGTCGAGGCCCGGCAATGATGGCCGCCGTCGTCGCCGCGATGACGCTGGGGGAGTTGCTCGGCCCGGCAGCAGGCACCCATGCCGCGGTCAGTGTCACGGACATCGTCAGTGACAGCCGGCAGGTAACTCCCGGCGCGGCATTCGTCGCCCTTGCCGGCGAACGCAGTCACGGACTCGATTTTGCCGAGGCCGCGCTCGCTGCAGGCGCGAGCATCGTCGTCTACGAGCCACCGGCAGCCGGACAGAATGTGCCGGAGACAGCTGTCGCCGTGCCCGAATTGAGGCAGCGGCTCGGCGATCTCGGCCGGCGGTTCTACGGACGCAAGCGCTCGCCCGACGGCCTGATCGGCGTCACCGGCACCAACGGCAAGACCACTGTCGCCTGGCTCATCGCCCAGGGTCTCGCGCTGCTGGATGAGCCCTGCGCTTACCTCGGCACGCTGGGCTACGGCGTACCCGGGAAGCTCAAGTCGCAGACACTGACGACACCGGACTGCCTGACTCTGCACCGGGAGCTGGCCGAGCTCGATCTCGCGCGCGCCGTGCTCGAGGTGTCCTCGCATGCTCTGGCACAGGATCGGATCGCCGGTCTCGGATTCGAGCTCGCCGTGTTCACCAACCTGAGCCGCGAGCACCTGGACTGGCATGGCTCGATGGAAGCCTATTTCGACGCCAAGGCCAGACTGTTCGAGCGCGCCGAGCTCCGATCCGCCGTCGTCAATGTCGGCGACGCCGCTGGCGGGGCGTTGCTCGAGCGCCTCGCGTCAGGCACGCGCGGCATTTCGTATGCGCTCGGTCCAGACCAGGGGAGCGATGTGCAGGCGAGCTTCGAAAGCCTTGGCCTTGCCGGCATGCTCCTCGATATCGGCGGGGAGTTCGGACGCGCCACGATCGAGTCGCCCTTACTCGGCGAGTTCAATGCCGAGAACCTGCTCGCCGCCACCGGCGCGCTGCTCGCACTGGGCCACGATCTCGACGCCGCGGCCGGTGCCCTGGCCGTCGCCGCGCCGCCGCCGGGACGCCTGGAAGTCTTCGGCGGTCCGCCCGAGCGCCCCTGGGTCATCGTCGATTACGCGCATACGCCCGACGCGCTCGCGCGCGTCCTCGGCGTCGTCTCGTCCCTGAGAACCGATAGTGGGTCGCTGACGTGCGTCTTCGGCTGCGGCGGCGACCGGGATCACGGCAAGCGCGCGGCGATGGGCGCGGCAGCGGCCGATCTTGCCGATCACATCGTGCTGACGGACGACAATCCGCGCAGCGAGGACCCGGCCAACATCATCGCCGACATTCGTGAAGGCATTCCTGCCAACGCCGACGTGCGTGTCGTGCATGCGCGGGACCAGGCCATTGCGGCGGCCCTCGCGGGCCTGGGCGCGGGGGACGTCGTGGTCGTGGCCGGCAAGGGCCATGAGACGCGGCAGCTGATCGGCAGCGAAACCCGGGATTTCGACGATCGGGCTGTGGTCCGGCGGATTCTGGAGGGTGCGAGTTGATGGCCCGGTGTCTCTCGGCGGTCGCAACGCGAATCAACGGCCGTCTGAATGGAGACGATGCCGACTTCGGTGTCGTCGGCACGGATACGCGGACCCTGCCGCCCGGCTCTCTGTTCGTTGCAATCAAGGGTGAGCGATTCGACGGCAACGCGTTCGTCGCCGCTGCTGCCGAGCGCGGGGCAGTCGGAGCAATGGTCACAGAAAGGCAGGACGTCGCTCTGCCTCAGATCGAGGTCCACGACACCAGGGTGGCTTTCGGTGCGATGGCCAGGGCATGGCGGGAGAACTTCGACATCCCGGTGGTTGCCGTGACCGGCAGTGCCGGCAAGACGACGGTCAAGGAGCTCATCGGGTCGATCCTTCGCGTTGGCCGCAGGGTCTGTGTGACCGAGGGCAGCCTCAACAACGAAATCGGAGTGCCGCTCTCCTTGATGCGGCTCGAAGAGTCGGATGAGGCCCTGGTCGTCGAGCTCGGCGCCAACCACGCAGGCGAGATCGCCAACCTCGGCAGCCTGGTCGAGCCGACGGTCGGCGTGATCACGAATGCCGGCGCGGCACATCTGGAGGGCTTCGGGTCCATTGCCGGGGTCGCGCGAGCCAAGGGCGAGCTCATTGACTGTCTGCCGGACGACGGGATCGCCGTGCTGAATTCCGACGACGACTATTTCGATGTCTGGCGCCGGCGCGCGGGCAAGCGTCGTGTGCTGAGCTTCGGCCTGAGTGCCGAGGCCGACTATGGACTGGACGGCGCGATCGAGTTTTCCGACAGCGGCTCGACTTTTTCGATCGCCACGCCCGCGGGCGAGAAAATCGCTGTGCGCCTGGCCCTGCTCGGCCGGGCGAATGTC
Organism: Gammaproteobacteria bacterium; assembly: GCA_050114575.1. GTDB lineage: Bacteria > Pseudomonadota > Gammaproteobacteria > Steroidobacterales > Rariloculaceae > DATCZB01. Next base: position 19,026 of record JASFSD010000003.1, read on the forward strand.
GCCAACGCGCTCGCGGCTGCGGCAGCGGCCTCGGCCGCCGGCGCCAGCGCGGACGAGATCCGGGTCGGGCTGGAGCGGGCGGCATCCGTCCAAGGCCGCATGCGTCAGCTGGCGGGCCAGAACGGCGCGACGCTCATCGACGACAGCTACAACGCCAACCCGTCGGCGGCCAGGGTGGCGCTCGACTTTCTCGCGGGCCGGAAGGGTCTGAGAATCTTCGTGCTGGGCGACATGCTCGAGCTCGGCGACGAAGCCGCGGAGCTGCATCGCGAAATCGGCGAGTACGCTTCCACGCGATGCGATCGCCTCGTCGCCGTCGGTGGTCTCGCGGCGGAAGCGGCGATGGCTTTCGGCGCGAGCGCATCGGCCCATACCGACATCGAGGCTGCGGCCGCCGAGGTGCGTGACATGCTCGCGCCGGGCGTCACTGTGCTGGTGAAGGCGTCGCGCTCGGTCGGGCTCGATCGTCTCGTGGCAGCGCTCAGGTCGGACGCGGGGAACACCGAATGCTGATGCTCCTCGCCGAAAGCCTGACGGACGTTTATTCGGGCTTCAACGTTTTCAGCTATCAGACGATGCGCGCCATTCTCGGCGCGCTGACGGCCCTGGTTCTCTCCTTCGCGCTCGGTCCGACTCTGATTGCCCGGCTGTCGCGCGGCAAGGTCGGCCAGCCGATTCGGCAGCTGGGCCCGGAGTCGCATCTGCCGAAGGCCGGCACGCCGACGATGGGTGGCGCTTTGATTCTGGTCGCGATCGGAGTCAGCACACTGCTCTGGGCCGACCTGACCAATCGCTACGTCTGGATCGTGCTTGTTCTGACGCTTGCTTTCGGCGTGATCGGATTTGTCGATGACTATCGAAAGCTCAGGGTCAGGGATTCGAAAGGACTGTCGGCGCGGAACAAGTTTTTCTGGCAGTCGGTCGTCGCGCTCGCTGGCGCGGCGACGCTCTACTACACGGCCGAGCAGCCGGCGGTGGAGCACTCGCTCCTGATACCTTACTTCCCGAATCTGCTCGTGCCGATGAGCGCCTTCGCCTACATCGCGCTGGTCTACATCGTCATCGTCGGCAGCTCGAACGCGGTCAACCTGACTGACGGGCTCGATGGTCTGGCCATCATGCCGGCCGTGCTGGTCGGTGGCGCGTTGGGACTCTTCGCCTGGGTGTCCGGCAACGTCAATGTGTCGGAGTACCTCGGAATCCCGCATATCGCGGGCGCCGGCGAAATGCTGATTTTCTGTGCGGCCCTGGCTGGCGCCGGCCTAGGCTTCTTGTGGTTCAACACGTATCCCGCTCAAGTCTTCATGGGTGACGTCGGTGCGCTTGCACTCGGCGCGGCTCTTGGACTCGTTGCGGTCGTGGCAAGGCAAGAACTGGTGTTGCTCATCATGGGCGGTGTTTTCGTCGTCGAAACCGTCTCGGTCATCATCCAGGTTGCCTCGTACAAGATGACGGGCCGGCGCATTTTTCGAATGGCCCCGCTGCACCACCATTTCGAGCTCAAGGGCTGGGCCGAGCCGAAGGTGATCGTCCGCTTCTGGATCATCACTGTTATCTTGGTTCTGGTTGGCCTTGCCAGCCTCAAGGTTCGCTGATGGCCGCTGTGATGAAATCAACCGAGCAGTTCCGAAGCCACCGGCCGAAAGGCCATGAGTCCCCGCGCTCGACCCTCATTGTCGGGCTGGGGGCCAGCGGGCTGGCAGCGGCGCGCCACCTGGCGGGCCGCGGCGAATCGGTACGCGTCATCGACAGTCGCGCTGAGCCTCCTGCGCTCGAGCCGCTTCGAAGCGAGCAGCCCGAGGTGCCGGTAGCGCTTGGAACGCTCGACACGCGCTGGCTCGATGGCGTGTCCCGGGTCGTACTCTCGCCTGGCCTGTCGGTCGACCTGCCGCTGATCGTCGAAGCGAGAAATCGCGGCATCGAGATCACCGGCGAGCTCGAGTTGTTTGCGCGCGCGGCCGTCGCTCCGGTGCTTGCCGTGACGGGCTCGAACGGAAAGAGCACGGTCACGAGCCTCGCGTCCGCCGTGCTCGAGGCACAGGGGTTCGATGCACCGGCAGGAGGTAACCTCGGTCCGCCGGCGCTCGACCTCCTCGAGCTCGGCCGGGTCGATGTCTATGTCCTCGAGGTTTCGAGCTTTCAGCTCGAGACGACGCACTCGCTGAGGCCACTGGCGGCGGCGCTCTTGAACATTTCTCCGGATCACATCGATCGACACGGCAGCCTCGCCCGCTATGCCGCGCTCAAGGCCTCGCTGCTCGAGTGCGCTGAGCGGGCGATCGTCAACTGGGATGACCCGCTCGTTCGGGAGGTGGCCCCGCGCGCGGCGGAGACGATTCCGTTTTCGGTCGTCGAGCCGCTCGCACGCGGCTGGTCGGTTATCGAGCAGGACCGTGAGCGCTGGCTGGCGCAGGATCTGAAGCCTTTGATTCCGAGCTCCGCACTGGCGCAGCCCGGGCGGATTGCCGAGGCCAACGCGCTGGCAGCACTCGCGCTCGCCAGCGCCCTGGGCGGAGACCCGGGCGCGGCGGCCGAAGTCCTGTCGCAGTTCGCCGGTTTGCCGCACAGGATGCAGCCGGTGCGCGAAGTCCGCGGCGTCGAATACGTCGACGACTCCAAGGGCACCAATGTCGGCGCGACGGTTGCGGCGTTGCTGGCGTCGGCGAAGCCGACCGTATTGATCGCAGGCGGCCTCGCCAAGGGCGCCGATTTCGGACCGCTGGCAGATGCTGCAAACGGGCGCTTACGAGCGGCTGTTCTGCTCGGCGAGGCTGCTTCAGAGCTCGAGGCGGCACTCGGCAGCCGCACTCGAACCATCATCGCGAAGAGCATGCAGGCCGCGGTCGAAACAGCCGCA
>JASFSD010000004.1:0-20700 GCA_050114575.1 Gammaproteobacteria bacterium
CCTATGCGTCGCGACCGCCCGCGAACCAGCTGTCGCTCCTGAGCGCCCGCAGCACATCGCGACGCGTGATCACGCCGACGAGCCGCCCGTCTTCGACGACGGGATAGCGGCGGTACGGTGATTTCACGAAACGCGCGGCCACATCGATCAGATTGTCTTCGGGACCGACGCACTCGACGCCCGTCGACATGAATTCGGCAACGCGCCCGCCTCGCTCGTCGAAATATCCGGCGTCCAGAGCCACGGCGATGAAATCGCGCTCCGTCAATATTCCCACGACGCGGTTGTCGCTATCGGTCACGATGACACCGGAGATGTTCTCCTCTACGAGCAGCCGCGCGACCGACATGACTTCGGCCTCCGGGGCAATCGTAACCGGATCGGCGACCATATAGTCGCGAACCCGCAATGAAGCGTTCACCAGGCCCTACTCCCCGCGACGAGCTCTGGCGCACGCGCGCCGTTTACTGAGGCCGCATCGGCATCCGACCGAGCCACAGCCGGCGAATGCACCGCCGTTCAGGGCCACCGCACCGGCAAGCAGCGCCATCGCCACCAGAAGAATCAAGAATGTCGCCACGAAGATCATACGCTACCGAAATCGTCGAAGTAGATACTGTCGTCCGGAACACCGAGGTCCTCGAGCATGTGCACGACAGCGGCACTCATGAGCGGGGGGCCGCAGAGGAAGTATTCGGCTTGCTCCGGCGTCGGATGGTTCTTGAGATACTGTTCATAGGCGACGGTGTGAATGAAACCCGTTGCTCCGTGCCAATCCTGACCTCGTGGGGCCGACAGCGCAGCGTGCCAGCTGAAGTTCGGATACTGCTCCGCGAGCCGGTCGAAGTCCTCACGATAGCAGAGATCCTGGACGTCGCGGGCGCCATACCAGAAACCGATCCGCCGCCCCGTGCCCCGGGCCAGCTGATCGAGAATCATCGACCGTATCGGCGCGATGCCGGCGCCGCCAGCGATGAGCACCATCTCGGCCTCGCTGTCGGTGGCGTGAAACTCACCGAAAGGCCCGGAGATCGTCACGTGATCGCCAGGCTTCAGGCTGAAGACATACGACGATGCCTTGCCAGGCGGCGTACCGGGATCGGCTTGCGGCGGCGGCGCCGCAAATCGCACAACGAGCACGGCGCGATCGGACTGCTGCGGCGCATTGGCCAGAGAATAGGCCCGAACCACGGCTTCGCTCGTAACCGACCGTAGTCCGAGGAAACCAACCCTCTGCCAGTCGTCGCGCACTGCCGCGTCGATCTCCTTCTCGCCGAGGGTGACATCGTGCGGCGGCGCCTCGAGCAGCACATAGTCGCCTGCTTCGAACTCGAGCTGTTCCCCTTCAGGCATCGCGAGGGTCAACTCCCTGAGAAACGGCGCGACAAACCGGTTCGAGCTGACTGTGCAATCCCAGCGGCGCGCAGCGAGCAGATCGCGATCGACCTCGATAGCGATGTCTTCGCGCAGGGTGAACATGCAGGCGAGCCTGGCCCCACGCTCGGCGTCCTGCCGGCCGATATGGCTCGCCTCGGTCGGGAGCAGCGGCCGACTGCCCGCGCGTACGAACACGCGGCATTGCCCGCAGGTACCGCGGCCCCCGCAGGCAGCCGACAGATAGATACCGTTACGGGACAGGGTCCCAAGCAGACGACTGCCGGCCTCCGCCGAAAACCGCCGCTGGCCATTGACCACGATCTGCACCGCCCCGGCAGGAGCCAGCCAGTGCCGCGCAACGAGAACCAGCAGCGACAGCAGAATGACGACCGCCGTGAATACGGCAACAGGGACGGCGAGCTGGAGGAAGGCGATGCTCACTGCCTACCATTCGATGCCGCGAAAGCCGAGAAAGGCGAACGCCAGCAGGCCGGTGACGATGAAGGCGAGCCCGACACCGCGCAGACCATCGGGTACATCGGCATAGCGCAACCGCTCACGCAGCGTGGCGAACAGGATGATGGCGAGCCCCCAGCCCGCGCCGCTGCCGAATCCGTAGGCGACGCTTTCACCGAAAGCGTAGTCGCGTTGAACCATGAACAGGGATGCACCGAGAATCGCACAGTTGACGGTCAGTAGCGGCAAATAGATTCCGAGGTTGGCATGCAGGCGGGGCGCGAAGCGGTCGAGCGCGAGCTCGAGTATCTGCACCAGCGCGGCGATGACGCCGACGAACGTGATGAACCGCAGGAAGCCGAGATCCAGACTGGCGAGCCCCGCCCACCCGAGCGCTCCAGGCCCCAGCAGATACTCGAAGATCAGGTGATTCACCGGCACGGTGATGGTTTGGACGGCAGTGACGGCAATGGCAAGCCCGATGGCCGTGGACACCTTCTGTGAGACCGCGACAAAAGTGCACATGCCGAGCAGGAAGCTCAGCGCCAGGTTCTCTACGAGAACGGCCCGCAGGGCGATGCTCATCAGCTCACCCACGCTTCGCACCCGACCCATTCAACAGCCAGACGAGCAGCCCGATGAGAAAAAAAGCGCTGGGCGTCAGAAGCATCAGCTCGTTGGGCTTGAACCAGCCGCCCGCCTCGACGACCGGGAGCACACCGACGCCGAGCAGCGTGCCAGAACCGAGGAGCTCCCGAACCGAACCGACGAGCACGAGAATCCAGGCGTAGCCGATCCCGTTGCCGATACCGTCGAGCAGGCTGGGCCATACCGGGTTGTGCATTGCAAAACTCTCGACGCGCGCGAGAATGATGCAGTTGGTGACAATCAGGCCGACGAACACCGAAAGGACGGAGGAGACCTCCGGTGTGTACGCCTTGAGCACGAGATCGACCACGATCACAGCCGAGGCGATCAGAGTCATTTCGATGATCAGGCGTATCGAGCGCGGCATGTAATGACGCAGCACGCTCACGGCGACGTTGGCGAACGCGAGCACGGCGACCACTGCTCCGCTCATGATCAGCGCCGGCAGCACCGAGCTCGTGACGGCAAACGCCGAGCACAGACCGAGTATCTGCACCGATATCGGATTGTTGCCGATGAGCGGATCGACGAGGACTCGTCGCGAGGCTCGCAAGCCGACCGAGGTCGATACCATGCTAGTCGCCCCCTTCCCGCAGCCGCCGCAGGAACGGCTCGTAGCCGTCCTCTGAAAACCAGTAAGTAATCGCATCACCGACGGCCGATGTCGTCACGGTCGCGCCCGTGATCGAATCGACACCGTACTCGGGGGTCCGCGCCGCGGCTCCCACACCGAGGCGAAACCTCAGCTCGCCGGTATCGTCATAGAGCCTCCGACCGACCCACTGAGCGCGCCAGTCGTCTCTCTCGATCCGGTCCCCGATTCCGGGGGTTTCGCCGTGGGCGTAAAAGGCGATTCCCGCGATCGTCGAAAAATCCGAATCCAGCGCAATGACACCGTGAATCGTCGACCACATACCCCGAGCATAGAGCGGCAGGACAATGCGCACGATTCGCCGGTCTGCGCGAAGCAGATAGACCGGTGCATACCGCGGCCGGGTTTCCAGACCCGCGACGTCGAGGCCAGCCGGAATCGGCACGAGCTTGGCCGGCTCATCGAGCGCGGCCCGAAAATCGGCGCCGGCAGCATCGACGGCGTCGGTAAAGGCGCCGGCATCGAGGTCCACGGCTCGCGCCTCGAGGTCGAGGAAGGCACGGACCACGGCGCGATCGTCGCCGTCTGCGTCGTCCGGCAACAGGCCCGCAGCCTCGAGAACGGCACGGTCGAGGTCGATGGCCTCGTAAGCGAGCGCAATCGGCCGCAGCAAATAGACCGCCGTCGAGACGATCAACGAGCAGACCAGCGCCACGCTGGCGGCGAATGCGATCGTCCTGACGGGGCTTTCCGCACCCGCGGTCATGAGCGCGCGGCCCCCGCTCGGCCCGACCTGCTGCTGTAGAAGAGCACGGCCTGATCGAGCAGCGGCGTGAACAGTGCCGCCAAGAGGAAGGCGAACAGCGAGCCTTCGGGATGCTCTGGATTCAGCGTGCGGAACGAGATCGCCAGCGCACCTGCCAGGGCCCCGTGCAGCAGCCGACCGCGCGAGGTCATGGCCTGGGTCGACGGGTCGGTCGCGACGAATGCGAGCACGAAGGCGAAGTTTCCTGCTACGACATGCCAGTGCCATCCGGTAGCACCCTCGCCCCCCGAGCCACTGAATACGAGACTGGCCAGCCAGACGCCGGCGCAGGCTGAGACCAGAGTGCGCCACGAGGCCCAACCCCGAAAGACGAGATACGCGCCGCCGACGAGACACGCAAGATCCGACACCGCACCGACCCCACCGAGCTCACGCCCGGTCGCAAGGCCGAGCCACGAAAAACCTGCCTCGCTCAGCGCGGCCGGCCCCTCGGCACCGAGCAACGACCACGTAGTCACGGAATCCTGACCCGGCAGCCAGCCCCCGGGTCCGAACAGATCCGGATAGGCAATTGTCAGAAACAGCACACCGAGCAGCACGGGACTGGCCGGGTACCGACCCGTGCCGCCGAAGATCTGGCTGCCGAAGACCATGCCGAAGCTGATTCCTGTCGCGGCAGCCCATAGCGGCAGCGCGCCCGGCAACAGCGCGGCATAGAGCCAGCCCGTGAGGACCCAGCCGGGGTCCAGCGGCCGTTGTCTGAGCCTCGCGAAGACAACGGCCCAGACAGCGCTGGTCAGAATCGAAACGGCGAGCAGCGGTGCAAATACGGACAAGCCGACCCCGAAGCTTTCGGCCCAGCCCGGCGCCGGCGCGTCGGCCGCCTGAGACAGGGCAACCTGCGATCCGAGGCTCCAGATTCCAATCAGCACGGCCGGCGTCGAAGCCAACAGAAACTCGAGCTGCAGACTGGCGGTCGTTGCAGGCGCGCGCATGAAGGGCCCGTCAGCCATCGAGGCGGCGCTGGTCGCGCTCCCCGAGCTGGCTCAAAGTTGCGCGGAGCGCCGCGCCGTAGTCGAGCTTGCCGGGACATGCGTAAGCGACCAGCGCGAGATCCTCTTCGGCAAGATCCAGACAACCAAGCTCGACGGCCCGATCGGCATCACCAATCAGCAGCGCGCGTAGCAGCGGCAGTACGGGCTGCGGCATCGGCCAGAGGCGCTCGAACCTTTCCAGCGGCAGCATCGCCCTCGAGCTGCCCATGAACCTGGAGAGCAGCGTCGATAACCGCCTGGGCGAGCCGCACCCGGCAGCGGGCTCGAGCAAGGTCAACTGGGTGTCGTAACGACCGAGATAGGCCGTCCCTGGTTCCGGCTCGCGTCCGGCGAAGAGCGATCCGAGGATGACGCGCGTCCCCGAAGCGACCTCGCCGGCCAGGAGCTCGTCAAGTGACGCGCCGACCTGCGTTCGCAGCAGGCGTGGCCGCGCGGCGCCGGAACCGCCTATGGCGACGATGCGTTCGTTGGAGAACTGACCCTTGGCGAACAGCTCGCCAATCGCCAGCACATCCTGGTAGCCGACATACCAGACGGGTCGGTCCTCCGTTGCCCGAGCCAGGTGCGCCACGTGCGTGCCGGGCAAACCGGCCGGATGGGGCCCGACGAAGTCGAACACTTCGGCGCCAGGGATCTCGTCGCGGGCCACAGTCACCGATGGCGACTTACAAACACACAGGCGTTTCGTCAGCACACTCAGCACATTGACGCCATCGATGAAGTCGGTTGGGCGCTCGGCGATGACGGTTCCCGGGTCACAGGCCAGCGGATTCGTGTCGATCGCCGTCACCAGAATGGCCGCAGGCGGGCGCTCGGGTTGGGGAATCCGGTCGAAGGGCCTGGCCCTGATCGCGGTCCAAAGCCCCGATCCAAGCAGACGCGCCATGACGTCACCAGCATCGAGCGAGACCAGCGCGTCCCGAGGGAACGGATCGAAACTCGGGCTGCGGCCGCCAGGCTGACTGGCGACGACGACGGACCGCAGTCGGCGGCGTGCGCCGCGGTGAATGCTGCTGACGCGCCCTTCCACGGGCGCCGTAAATCGAATGTCAGGACAACGGCTGTCTCTGAACAAAGTGGCGCCCGGCAGGACCCGTGCGCCCTGCTCGACGCAAAGCTCGGGCGGGGCCTCGAGCTCGTCACCGACGACAACAGCCAGTGAATGCCCCGGGGGCGCATCGAAAATTTTCTGCTCCGGTGCTCCGGGCGCGTCGATCGTCAGCCCGCGCTGTAACCGAATCTTCATTACGGCTGGCCATTCTGGCATTTGGAGATTTTTCCGAGGATACGTATTTCTTCTACTGTCTGGTATACATAATCGTTTGTGATAGTCGCACTACGTCTTTCAAGGGTGTTTCATTGTTGTTTCGAACGGGTCGAGATGTCGCGCTCGCTGCATTACTGATTCTGTCTCTGCTATTCGCGGCAAACGCTTCCGCGCAGCTCACGGAAAACGAGCAGGGCCGCTGCAGGTTGTGTCACAGCGGCGCATTCGCATCCACGGCATCCGGGCCCCATTCGGTGCTGGCGGACCAGGAGTGGGCCGATCAGCTGGACGTCGACTTCACCTGCACGGCCTGTCACGGCGAGGCCAGCGCACACATTGCCGCCGGAGGACAGGCGCCGATCTTTGCGTTCGGAGCCGCACCATCCTCAGAGCAGTCGGCCGTTTGCTCAGGTTGCCACAACGACGATCATCCGCAATTCGCCGCGTCGCCGCATGCCCAGGCCGGACTCAGCTGCACCGATTGCCACAGCCAGCATGAAGGGCTGCATGATTCTGCACTGCTGCCCCCGGCCACCGACCTCGCGGCACTGGCCGAGTCGCTCAGCGCACGCTCGGCCGTGTGTATCGACTGCCACCAGGAAGCAGAAGCACAGTTTGCTCTCAACGAGCGCCACCGGTTGCGCGAAGGCATCCTCGAGTGCACCTCGTGCCACGATCCCCACGCACGATCCGAAACATTGAGCCTCGGCGGCTTTCGGCAGCAGGCCTGCATGGACTGCCACGCCGACAAAGGCGGGCCGTTCGTCTACGAGCACGGAGCATCCCGGGTCGAAGGCTGCACTGCGTGCCACAGCCCGCATGGATCACAGAATCGACACATGCTGACGTATCAACGCGTCGGCGAACTCTGCACGAGCTGCCATGCCGCGATGCCGCAATTCCACCTGGGCTTCAGCCCGGCCGGGCCGCCGCGTTTCGGTCTCGATACGCAGTGCACGAATTGTCATTCGGCCATTCACGGATCCCACTTCGATCCGTTATTCCTGCGATGATGGGGTCTCGCACCAGGGCAGCGGTGGCGATGGCACTTTCGACGACGGCCATCGCCGGCACCGCTCACGCGCAAACGGGAACATCGGCCCTGAGCGGCCGCGCGACGCTCGGCGTACGCAGTGTCGACGTCGACGGCTCACTCGACAAGTACCGGGAGGACATCAACCTGGATGATGGCGTGCGTCTGTTCGACTTCAGCTTCAGCTACGCACCCGAAGACGACGGCACCGTGGACCGCGTCGATGTCGACGTTTCCAATCTCGGCAGCGACCCGTTCGAGACGATTCGCCTGAGCGCGCGAAAGTTCGGGTCGTACGAAGTCACACTGAACCGCAGGCGTTCGGAATACTATTACCGAGACATCATTCTGCCGGCGGCGCTCGCCAGCATCGACGGCTCGACGGGCGGCGACTTTCACAGCTTCGACTTCGCGCGTCAGCACGACAGCGCCGACGCGAGCTTCTACGTCTCGCCGGCCACAAAGCTCCTGGTCGGTCTCGACCGCTATACGCGAACGGGAGACAGCTCGACGACGCTCGACATCGAGCGCGACGAGTTCGATCTCGAACGGCCGATCGATGAGTCCATGGATACGCTGCGGCTCGGCGTCGAGCACTCCTGGGACAAGCTCACGCTCGTCGTCGAGCAGCAAATGAGTGATTTCGAGAACGTCACCCACTTGTCGCTTCCGGGCGCATCGACCGGTTCGAATACCGGCGATCCAGCCGAGCTTGCGTTTTTTCGCTTCGACGAGGCTGCCGACTACGACAGCCTGGCGCACGTGTTCCGCGTCGTGGCGAGACCCAACGATCGTCTGAACCTGAGCTCGACCTTGCGCTTCGAGAGCCTCGACCTCGATCTGGACGCCGCAGAAGAATCTGCCGGTGTGGATTTTACCGGCCAGCCGTTCACAACAGATGTCAGCGGCACGGCCGGCGCGGATCGGGACCTCGCACTTGGCGACATCGATCTGAGCTATCGACTCAGCGACCGTCTGCAGTTCGTCGGCGGCGTACGCCGTCAGGAGCTCGAGCAGAACGGAGTCCTGGCCTATGGCGACGAGCCTGGCCTCGGGTCCTGGGACATCACGACGACGGGGACCGAGGCCGGAATCGAGGTGGCTGCTTCGGACCGCATTATCGTAAGCGCCGGCATTTCGGGCGAATCGCGAGACGTCAGCAACCGCGGCGCGCTCGGCGACAATGGGTTCGGTGGCGACGTCGACACCGACAGGGACGGCTTCTTTGCCCGGATACGATTCCGGTCGGTCGTCGGCTTCGAGCTGACCGCAAGCATCGAAGACAACAACATCGACGACGCCTTTGCGCTGAGCTCGCCGACGGATAGCCGGCGCTATCGCCTTCGCGGCCGGTATCGCTGGGACAATGGCCTCGCAGTGAGCGCCAGCTGGCGCCTCGACGAGCATGAAAACCGCATCTCGGCCTGGGCCGGTGATACCGAGCAGACGAGCGTCCGGGTTGCCTACGACCGGAGCAATGTCAACCTCTCTTTCGGGCTCGGAACGATCGACATCTCACGCGACATCGAGCAGCTCGTCACCGGCGGGTTCCGGCAGGATCTCTTTTCGATTGCGTATCGGGCAGACTCGGACCTGCTCGACGCAACCGCCCGCTGGCGGCTGAATCAGCGGTTCACACTCGGCTTCGGCTATTACGGCTACGAGAACGGAGGCAGCTACGCACTGGACCGGGACGATCTGCGTGCCTACGTCGAGATCGACCTGCAGGACAACTACTTCCTCCAGCTCAGAGTCCGATCGGTCGAGTACGACGAAGACGCATTCGACCGTTACGAGGCCGACTCACTCGAGGCCGCCTTTGGTCTGGAGTGGTGAAACACGGCGCGCAGCTGACAAATTGAACGGCGACTGACATAATCTGACTGCACTCTATGACTGGTACAGCGGGGATGTCGACGATCTATGTGGGAAATCTTCCGCTCGACACGAAGCCCGACATCGTGAAGGCACTGTTTTCTCGATACGGGCGTGTCAGTTCCCTGACACTGCAGCACAGCGGAGCAACGCTGAATTCCCGAAGCTATTGTCTCATTGAAATGCCCGAGTATGACGCAGCGAGTCATGCGGTACAGCGGCTCAATGGCCAGTTCTTCGGCGGCTTGTTCCTGCGCGTGGAGCGGTTGGAAAAGACCTAGCGCGCCGTCTGGCAGCGCATGGTATTGCCGGGTCGTTCCCGGGCAATGGGTTCCTTTGTGACACCGCAACGTATTCTCTTCGTCTCTGCCGAGTACGCTCCGCTGGCCAAGGTGGGCGGTCTCGCAGACATGACTGCAGGCCTGGCCGGGTTCCTGGCAAGCCGCGGGCACGATGTGCGTATTCTGCTTCCCCACTACGGCGGCCGGGATCCCGAGTCGATCGACACCGAAACCACGGAGATCGGGCTGGCGCTCGGCGACGATCGGCTGACGGTCAGGATCTGGAAGGACAGCTCTGCCGGGAACGGCCCGATCGTCTATCGGCTGTTCTGCCCCCCACTCTTCGGTGCGCCCGAAGTCTACGCCGGCGGCGATGCTGACGGTCTGCGCTTCATCGCGCTGTGCTTTGCTGCCGTGAGCCTGCCGGGTGCCCTCTCCTGGCAGCCCGAGATCGTGCACTGTCACGACTGGCAAACAGCCCTCGTCCCGGTGCTGATGAAAGACCCGAGCAGCTCGCTCGCGGTGCATTCACGCAGCGTCCTGACGCTGCACAATCTCGGCTACCAGGGCATCTTTGGCGAAGACCTGCTCGAGGACGCGGGCATGAGTCAACTGGAGGGCGTTGCCCGGCAGGACGCCGAACCCGGCCAGGAACGCGCGATCAACCTGCTCGCTTCCGGGATTCGCCAGGCCGACGCGCTGACGACGGTCAGCCCGACCTACGCCCGCGAGATTCAGACCGAGGCGTTCGGCATGGGGCTCGATGCTCTGATTGCCGAAGTCGGCGGCAAGCTGACCGGCATTCTGAACGGCGTCGACTACGGCGCCTGGGACCCGGCTGCGGATGACCACCTCGTCGCACCGTTTTCACTGCAGCAGCCCGCTGGCAAGCGGCGCAACAAGGTGGCGCTGCTCGAGAGACTCGGGCTCGAAGCCAGCGCGGACCCGCCCGTCATCGGGCTCGTCTCCCGCCTGGTATCGCAGAAGGGTATCGATCTCGTACTCGAGGCGCTGCCCGGTCTGCTCGAGCAACGATCGTTCAGCTGCGCTTTCCTCGGCGACGGCGACCCGAGCTACGTCGAAGGCCTGCGCGAGCTGGCGGTACGCTTCGCCGGGCGGATCGCATTCGTCGAGGGCTACGACGAGCCCCTGGCGCACGGAATCATCGCCGGAAGTGACGCCCTGCTCGTGCCGTCGCGTTACGAGCCCTGCGGTTTGACGCAGCTCTATGCGCTTCGCTACGGCACGATTCCGGTCGTCCGGGCCACCGGCGGGCTTGCCGACACAATCCAGCATTTCGATCCCGTGACGGGCACCGGCGACGGGTGCGTGTTCGAGCATGCAGACGCGCAGGGGCTGACCTGGGCTCTGTCGACGACGCTCGACTGGCTGGCCGACAGCGCCACGACCGAGCAGCTCAGAGCAAACGCCATGCAGGCCGATTTTTCCTGGGCGCGTCAGGGACCGATGTACGAAGCGCTGTACGCCTCGCTCGCATAGTCCTCAAAGCCGCCCGTTGCGGCGCGCAAGCTCGGCATATCGGCCGGCCAGCCCCGCGTCCACCTGCTCCCACTCGAATCGCCAGCGCCAGTTCCCTTTGGCCGTGCCTGGAACATTCAGGCGCGCCTCCGCGCCCAGAGCCAGCAGGTCCTGCATTGGAACCACGCTGAGTCGAGCCGGTGAGCGGTAGGCCGCCAGGATCAACGCCTCGGGCATCGTGCCGCCGTCACCAAGCACCTCGGTCACGTAGTGTCGGGTCTCGGAGCCCAGGCCCGCATACCACCCGAGCGTCGTGTCGTTGTCATGCGTGCCGGTGTAAACGACGGCATTCTCGATGTGATTGACCGGCAGGTAGGGATTCTCGGTGGAGCCGTCGAAGGCAAACTGGAGCACGATCAGTCCCGGCAGACCGAAACGGTCCCGGAGCGCCGTCACCTCGGGTGTGATCATCCCGAGGTCCTCGGCGACGAACGGCAGTGAGCCCAGCTGATCCGCCAGCGCGCGGAACAGCGCGTCGCCCGGCGTTTCGACCCAGCGGCCGTCTCTGGCCGTCTTCGCCGCGGCCGGGACCGCCCAGTGCGACTCGAAGGCGCGAAAGTGGTCCAATCGAATCAGGTCGAAGCGACGGAGCTGCGTGCTGAGCCGCTCCGCCCACCAGCGAAAGCCCGTCTCCGCCATGCGTTCCCAGTCGTACAGCGGATGGCCCCACAGCTGACCGTCGCTCGAAAAGTAATCGGGCGGCACCCCGGAAACGAGGGTAGGCCTGCCCGCTGAATCCAGCTGGAAGAGCTCCCGGGAACACCATATGTCGACGCTGTTGCGATCCACATAGAAGGGCAGATCACCAAACAGCCTGAGTCCCCGGTCATTCGCATAGGCCTTGAGCAGAGCCCACTGACGCGAGAACAGAAACTGCTCGAACACGATGTCGGCGCGCCGCTCGGAGGTTTGCTTCATCGCCGCATCGACGGCGGCCGAATCGCGTCGTTGCAGCGCGTCGGGCCATTCCCACCAGGGCTCGCCGTGGCGCTCGCGGGAAACCGCCTCGAACAGGCTGTAATCGTCGAGCCATGCGGCCTCGCGCTCGGCGAAGCTCCGCAACTCCTCGCGCTCCGCGGCCGCTGCCGTTTCGCTGAATCGACAATGTGCCTGGGCCACGGCTTGCCGTCTGGCGTCGATCGTCCTGTCGGCGCCCGTGGCTTCGGCCCGGTCGAGCCAGCCGGCTCGGACCAGGTCGAGCAGATCGATAAGCCGGGGGTTCCCGGCATGAACGGAGCGGAGCTGGTACGGCGACAGCGTGTCATCGACCGGCCCGAGCGGCAGTGTTTGCCAGACTCTGAATCCCGCAGCCTCGGCCAGATCGACGAACCGGTAGGCGTCGCTGCCGAGAACACCGGCAGTACCAGGCCCCGGCAGCGAGGTCGGGTGCAGCAGCACACCCGCGGCGCGTTCGTCGAGCGGATTGCCAGGCATCGGCTCGCTGGACCCGGTCAAGGCTGCGTCAGGAACTTACCGCCGCGGCACCATCGTCCGCCACCGACGGCAGCTCGGCCAGCATGTCGGCCGTCACGAGCACGACCCCGGCCTCGGTCACATGGAAGCGCCGTCGATCCTGCTCGAGGTCCTCGCCGATCACGGTGTCGTCCCGGATTACGCAGCCTTCGTCGATGACGGCACGTCGAATTCGGCAACGTTTACCGATCGAGACATTCGGCAGAATCACGGATCGAAACACCTCGGACTGCTCCTCGACCACGACGCTGTAGGAGAGCATCGACTCCCGTACGTTCGCTCCGGATATGATGCAGCCGCCGGCTACCATGGCGTTGATGGCCGTCCCGCGGCGGCCCGCCTCGTCGAGAACGAACTTGGCCGACGGCACCTGCTCCTGATAGGTCCAGATCGGCCAGTCGGCATCATAGAGGTTCAGCTCGGGACTCACGTGCACGAGCTCGAGATTGGTTTCGTAGAAGGCATCGATCGTGCCGACATCGCGCCAGTACGCCTGGGCGCGGGTCGCGACGTCCTGAAACGAGTAGCCGAAGATCCGATAACGGCCGATGGCGTCGGGGATAATGTTGCGGCCGAAGTCGTGGACGGAATCCGGATTTCTGGCATCCTCAGCCAGGCGCCGAGCAAGAAAGTCCGTTCCGAAGATGTAGATCCCCATCGACGCCAGCGCAACGTCGCTCCTGCCCGGCATGGGTTTCGGTCGTTCGGGCTTTTCTTCAAACTGAACGATGCGATCGTCACCGTCAACCGTCATGACACCGAACTCGTTCGCCCGTTCGAGAGGGACCTGCACGACGGCGACCGTGATGTCGGCCTCGCGCTCCACGTGAAAACTGATCATCGGACCGTAGTCCATCTTGTAAACGTGATCACCCGCCAGCACGAGCACCCGCTCCGGCCCATAGTCCTCGAGAATGTCGAGATTCTGGTAGACGGCATCGGCTGTGCCGCGATACCACGCTTCACCCAGCTTCTGCTGGGCCGGAACGAGCTCGACGTATTCACCGAGCTCACCCCGCAGGAAACCCCAGCCGCGCTGAATATGCTGTATGAGAGAATGCGACTTGTACTGCGTGAGCACGATGATCTGGCGGATCCCGGAATTGACGCAGTTGGATAGAGTAAAGTCGATAATGCGGAACTTGCCGCCGAACGGCGTCGCCGGCTTGGAGCGCTTGTCCGTCAGGCTGCCGAGCCTCGCGCCGCGCCCGCCGGCCATGATCACAGCCATGGTGCCCCGGGTCAGGCGGCTGATGTAACGACCGGATTTTGTCTGCTTCATGCCGTCCTGCTTGGTAGCGACGTGTTGATACTCAGGTCAAGCCTAACGAATTCAGGCGACAATTAGTTTAAACGGAACGATGGCCGCGAATCAGTTAATAGAAACCGAAACGTCCCCGGCTGCCGCACTCGGCGAGGAGGCTGTGAGGCGGCTGCTCGAGGCGCGACTGCACGACCCTTTTCAGGTGCTGGGCAGCCACCCGGCCAATACAGGCGCCCGGCTGATCCGCGCCTTTCTTCCGGACACCCGGCGGGTGGATCTCGTCGAAGCCGGGGACCCGATGCAGCGGATTGGCAAATCGGACCTCTGGCAGTGGTCGGGCGACGCCGCCAGCGTGCCCCAGCACTATCGTCTGCGCCGAGTCGCAGGCAACGGCTCCGAAACCGAGTTTCTGGACCCCTACTCGTTCCCGGCCAAGCTCGACGAACGGGATCTCGGGGCGTTCGCCGACGGCGGGCACAGCAGGGCCCATCGGTTTCTCGGCAGCCACTGCATCGACATCGATGGCGTGACCGGCGTGAGATTCGCCGTCTGGGCACCCAACGCCGAACGCGTCAGCGTGGTCGGAAACTTCAACGACTGGGACGGTCGGCGGCATCCGATGCGCGTTGCCGGCCACTCCGGCGTCTGGGTCCTGTTCATTCCGGAGCTGGCAGCCGACGAGCTTTACAAGTACGAAATCCGCAATCGGAATGACGGAGCGATTCAGATCAAGACCGACCCATTCGCCCGCCAGTTCGAGCACCGGCCTTCCACGGCATCCGTTACCGTCGCCGAGCAGGGCTTCGACTGGGGCGATGGCGAGTGGGTCGAAGCCCGGTCGAACCGGGACTGGCTGCATGCGCCGATGTCGATCTACGAGCTGCATCTGGGCTCGTGGCGGCGGCACCAGGACGGTCGATTCATGAGCTATCGGGAAATCGCAGCCCCGTTGACGGACCACGTCCGCGAGCTCGGCTTTACCCATGTCGAGCTGATGCCGATCACCGAGCACCCTCTCGATGAATCCTGGGGTTACCAGAGCACGGGCTATTTCGCCCCGACCCGCCGCTACGGCTCACCCGACGACTTCCGCTATCTCGTCGATTATCTGCACCGGAACGGGATCGGCGTGCTGCTCGACTGGGTGCCGGGGCACTTTCCGCGCGACGAGCATGGCCTCGCCCGATTCGACGGCACGCCTCTTTTCGAGTACGAAGACGCCCGCAAGGGCGCGCACGCAGAATGGGGCACACTGGTCTTCAACTACGACCGCAGCGAAGTGCGCAGCTTTCTGATCTCCAGCGCCATCTTCTGGCTCGAAGACATGCATCTCGATGGTCTCAGGATCGATGCCGTTGCCTCGATGCTCTACCTCGATTACGCACGAACCGAGGGTGAGTGGCTGCCCAACGTCTATGGCGGCCGCGAGCATCTCGAAGCCGTCTCGTTTCTGCGCCAACTGAACGAGGTCACGCATGGCTTATGCCCCGGCACGGTGACGATTGCCGAAGAGTCGACGGCATGGCCTGCCGTGACGCGACCCACGGTTTCCGGTGGGCTCGGATTCAGCATGAAATGGAACATGGGCTGGATGCACGACAGCCTGGTCTATCTTTCCAAGGATCCGGTGCACCGGCGATTCCATCATGACCTGCTGACTTTCGGCCCTATCTACGCGTTCACCGAAAACTTCGTCCTGCCCTTCTCGCACGATGAAGTCGTGCACATGAAGGGATCCCTGCTGCAGAAAATGCCGGGCGACGACTGGCAGCGCTTTGCCAACCTCAGGCTCGCCTTGAGCTATCAGTGGACCTATCCCGGCAAGAAGCTGTTGTTCATGGGCCAGGAATTCGGCCAGCCCTGGGAGTGGAATCATCGTGAGAGCCTGCCCTGGCATCTGCTCGACTACCCGGCGCACGCGGGAATCCGCCGGCTCATCGCCGACCTCAACCGGCTCTACGTCGAGCTGCCCGCGCTGCACGAGCTCGACTTCGAATACTCGGGCTTTCAGTGGCTGTGCTGGACCGATGCAGAAAACTCCGTCTTGAGCTACCTCAGACGCGGTCGCGACGAGGAAGTCGTCGTCGTGCTCAATTTCACGCCGGTGCCGCGTTCAGGATACCGAATCGGCGTTCCACGCGGCGGGCGCTATCGGGAAGTGTTCAATTCGGATTCACGCTTTTACGGTGGAACCGACGTCGGCAATCCCATCCCACTCGAGGTGCAGGGCTCGGCCGCGATGGGCCAGCCGCACAGCATCGAGCTCCAGTTGCCGCCGCTGGGGTGCATCATCCTCACGCGCGCGGTCTGAATCCGCCCTGCCTCAGACGCGACCCTCGAGCACGACGACACTGTGCGCCACGAGCGCGTATCGGCCGCCGTCGAACTGTGTCTGTGCGCCCGGCGGCAGGATGTCTCGCGGTGACTCCAGTGCCGTATCGACCGCCAGGCACCAGGCGTCGGCACCGTTCGGTGCCGGCACCGCCATCCGGCACTCCTCGTCGGACATATTGAGCATGACGTGCAGACCGGGCTCTCCTTCCGCGCCCGGGGCTAGCGTGAAGGCGACCACACGACTGCTCGCATTCTGCCACTCAGGCTGATTGAGCTCCGTGCCGTGCCACTCGATTGCAGACCCACCCGCGCCGGACTCCGCAGGAAAAAACCGGCCGCGGCGCAGCGACGCATGACGCCGGCGCAGCGCAATCAGCTCGCGCGTGAACCGCAGCATGTCGGCGTTTTCAACGAGCAGATCCCAGTCGAACCAGGCGAGGGCGTTGTCCTGGCAGTAGGCATTGTTATTGCCCCCCTGGGTTCGGAGCACTTCGTCTCCGGAGAGAAGCATCGGGATGCCCTGGCTCAACAGCAGAATCGCCAGATGGTTTCGTGCCTGGCGCCGCCGCAGGCCGACGATTTCCGGGTCCTCTGTCGGCCCCTCGTGGCCGCAGTTCCAGCTGAAGTTGGCATTGTGACCATCGCGATTATCTTCGCCGTTGGCCTCGTTGTGCTTCTCGTTGTAGGCGACGAGATCATGCAGCGTAAATCCGTCGTGACAGGTCACGTAGTTGACGCTGTTGGTCGGTAAGCCGCCGTTATCGTTGAACAGATCGCTGCTGCCGGCGATACGCGTTGCCAGCTCCGCAACGACGCCCTCATCGCCACGCACGAAGCGGCGCACGACGTCGCGGAAGTGGCCGTTCCACTGCGCCCAGCGAAAACCCGGAAAGTCGCCGACCAGGTCCGCGCCCGCCGTGTCCCAGGCCTCCGCGATGAGCTTGGTACCCGCGGTCACCTCGGAGAACTCGATACCCCAGAGCACGGGCGCATGCTCCATCACCTCACCGTCCTCGCCGCGTGCCAGCACGCTTGCGAGATCGAATCTGAGCCCGTCGATGTGCATCTCCCGCACCCAGTACTCGACGCACTGCCGCAGATACTGCGTGACGATAGGATGATTGGCGTTGAGGCTGTTGCCGCAGCCCGTGAAATCGCGGTAACGAGCCGGATCATCGGGATCGAGATGATAGTAGATGTCGTTGCCGAGCCCCTTGAAGTGGATGGTCGGCCCGTCGGCTCCGCCCTCCGCCGTATGATTCATCACCACATCGAGAATCACTCCGATTCCCGCCGAATGGAGCGCCTTGACCATGTCGCGGAATTCCCGGATCGGATCACCGGTTGCCGAATAGGCGGCGTGTGGTGCAAAAAAACCGACCGGGCTGTAACCCCAGTGATTTGTGAGACCGAGTGAGCGCGTCCCGTCCGGGACGTCCTGCGTGTCGAAAGCCATGACTGGAAGCAGCTCGACGTCGGTGATTCCCAGAGACTCCAGATAGGGAATCTTCTCGATGATTGCCTGAAACGTGCCGGGCCGACTTGCCTTCGACGAAGGATGCCGGGTGAATCCGCCCACGTGCATCTCGTAGATGACCGAGTCCCTGATGTTGCGCTCGACGCACGAATCTCCGTCCCAGTCGTAGTGACCGGAATCGACGATTGCGGCGCGGAACGCACTGCGGGACGCGGGGTGTGTCTCGGCCAGTCTGCGATCCCAGCAGGCATCACTGACGGAACGGGCCCATGGGTCGAGGAGCTCGCGCCTGGCGTCGAACCTATAGCCTGTCTCCCTCGGCCCCGGGGGGCCGTCGACTCTCCAGGTGTAGCAGGCACCGGGACCGAGCCCGCCGATGAAAACGTGCCAGAAACAATAGGTACGATTACGAAGGGGATCGAGCTCGATCTCGGCCAAAGGGCTCGCGGCGCCGGCAGCTGCATAGAGAACCAGCCATACGCGCGTGCCGTGTCGAGTGAACAAAGAGAAGTTGACACCGTCGCCTGCGGCCGTGGCGCCGGGCGGGAATGCCCGCCCCGGCTCGATCGTGAATCCACTTCCCGACATTGCCAAATCGGCTCCGTGCCGGACTAGGCCCAATGCATCAGGCCGACTTCGTACGGGTGCGAAAGAAGCGGATGCGTAGGCACCGCGCGCAGCTCATAGCTCAACCGACCGCACCACGCGGGGTCGAGCCGGGCGCTGTAGCGATGGACTTCGCCTGAGCTTTCCGCGGACGGCACGAAGGGCACGACCATGACGGCCTCGCCGTCGAGATACTGGACCCCGTCCGCTTCGCGTCTAATGTCGCAGAATCTCGGCACGGGGACCGCCATTTCCGAGCAGAGCTCGCGGTGCATGACGCACTCGACACGGACTTCTTCCGGCGCCAGCCCGGCGAGACGCACGTCTACCTCGAGTAGCATCTCCGAGCCGTACTCGACCCGCCTCGGCAGCCGCGCGACGAGCGACAACGTGACATTCGGCCAGAGCTCCCGAACTCTCCGCTTCCATTCCGCAAGATCCCTGGCTCCTCGGCAGTCGTCATCACTGATCTTCTGACCCTGCCGGGCAGCGGGACCATAGAGTTCCACCGCATAATCGTGCACGACACGGCGGCTGTTGAAGCGTGGCATGACCGACGCCATCGAGCGCTTGCACATTGCAACCCATTCTTCGGAGTACGCCTGGTTGTCTGCTCGCGCGTAGTATTTCGGGATCACGTCGTCCTGCAGGATCTCGTAGAGCGTGGCGGCGTCGTGCTGATCACGAATGGCGTCGCCATCGAGATCCGACGATGGCGGTATCGCCCAGCCGTTCGTGCCGTCGAAGCCTTCGGCCCACCATCCGTCGAGAACGCTGAGATTGACGGTTCCGTTGATCGCCGCCTTCATGCCCGATGTGCCGCTCGCCTCGAGCGGGTGCGTCGGCACGTTGAGCCAGATGTCTGCACCTGCCGTCAGCAAACGCCCGAGACCGATGTCGTAACCCTCGACGAGCAGGATGTTGCCGGCGAAATCCGCCGAAGTGCCGACCCGATGAATGTCGCGCAGCATGGCCTGACCCGGCTCGTCAGCAGGATGTGCCTTGCCGGCGAAGATTACGACGACCGGTCGCTCCGGATTGCCGAGAATCTCGCGCAGCCATTCGAGATTGTTGAGCAGCAGCGTTGCACGCTTGTAGGTCGCAAACCGGCGCGCGAACACGATCGTCAGTACATTCGGATTCCCTGGATCGACATAGCGCAGCAACCGCCGAATATGCGCCTGGCTGACCTCGTTGCGCGCGTATTGCCGCTCGAGCCGGTCGCGCAATGCTACGAGCATGCTGCTCTTGATGCGCTGATTCACATACCAGAACTGTTCGTCGGGAATATGGCCGATGCCTTCCATCAGTGACTGATCGGTGAACTGGTGGCCCCAGGATGGTCCGAGGTGATCCTCGAGAAGGTCGGCCCACTCCTGCCGAAGAAAGGTCGGCACATGGACGCCGTTGGTGATGTAGCCGACCGGATTCTCCTCACCCGGCACCTCGGGCCAGGCGCCGGCGCATAGATCCGACGAGACCCTGGCATGAATCCGACTGACTCCGTTGACGAAGCGGGCCCCGGAGATAGCGAGCCGCGTCAGGTTCAACTCGTTGTTGTTGCCGGCGATGCTCAGCAGATGCTCGAGCGATATGCCGAGCTGCTCCGTCATGTCGCGCAGGTAATTCGCGACATACTCACGCGGAAACACGTCGTGCCCCGCCGCGACAGGCGTATGGGTGGTAAACACGTTGTTTGCGGCAACAGCCTCCAGAGCCGCGTCGAACGGCACGCCCTGCTCTATCAACTCCCGGGAGCGCTCGAGCACCTGTAGCGCCGCGTGGCCCTCGTTGATGTGCCAGACGGTCGGGCGATAACCTGCCGCTCGCAACGCCCGTACCCCGCCCACGCCGAGCACGAATTCCTGCTCCAGCCGCCGCTCCAGCGTTCCGCCATAGAGCGCACGCGTGATCTCTCGATCGCGCGGCTCGTTCTCCTCGACGTCCGTATCGAGCAGCAGCACAGGTACGCGCCCGACCCAGATCTGCCAGACACGGACCGAGACGTCGCGCTCGGGGAACCGGCAACTGATTCGAATCTCTTCGCCTGCGCTATCGAGCACCGGGCGCACCGGCGTGTCTTCCGGCTCGATGATCGGGTAGTCGGCGAGCTGATTGCCGTCCCGGTCGATTCGCTGATTGAAGTAGCCGCGTTTGTAGAGGATGCCCACGGCCACGAACGGCAGGCGCAGATCGCTCGCCGTCTTGCAGTGATCCCCGGCGAGAATGCCGAGGCCGCCCGAGTACATGGGGAAGCTCTCGTGTAAGCCATATTCGGCGCAGAAGTACGCCACGAGATCTCGCTCCCCTAGCCCTGCCGGCCGATACGCCGTCGTGCCCAGATCCTGGTACGCATCGAAATCGGTCAGCGCCTTACGATAGGCCATGAGAAACGTCTCGTTCTCCGCAACCATCTGCAGGACGTGGACGTCGACGCAGCGCAGGAACAGGATCGGGTTCCTGCCGACAGCCCACCAGAGCTCCCGGTCCAGCATATTGAAGAGCTGCCTCGTCGGTCGATGCCAGCTGAACCAGAGGTTCTCGGCGAGCTCCGTGAGTCGTGCGATCGCGTCCGGTATCCGCGGATTGATCTCTAGCAGGAAGGACTGTCGCTTCATGGCTGCGATACGCTCGGAGAGAGATTGCGCAGGCAAATT
>JASFSD010000005.1:0-20502 GCA_050114575.1 Gammaproteobacteria bacterium
GGGAAATCGTTCTCAGGCCCTTCATTACGATCGGCATGCTCGCGCTGCTCCTGCTGATACCGCTCGCCGTCACATCGACGCGAGGCATGCAGCGAAGACTGGGACGACGGTGGGTCAGCCTGCACCGGCTCATCTACCCGATCGGGATTCTCGGCGTCTGGCACTACTGGTGGCAGGTGAAGGCAGACACTCGCGAAGCAAACGTCTACATCGCCATCCTCGCCCTGCTGCTCGGTTTTCGCATGCTCAAGAGCTGGCAGCGAACACAGAGGCGGCGCCGGGCTAGTACATCTTGAACCCGCCGTAACGCCGACGAATCGAGGAGTCGAGCCACCACCAGCCGCCGACGAACCCGGCACCGAGCGCAACGATCACAGCGGCGGCAACCCACGGCCAGGGTATGGACCCGCGATACAGGTCGATGCGCGCCTCGTAGTTCGAATTCTCCTGCCGCAGTTCAGCCAGCGTCGCCCGATCCGTTTGCGCCGCTGAAAGCTCGAGCTCGACCGAGGCCGCGAGCCTTGCGGCCTCGGACCTCGCAGCATCACGCTCGGCTATCGCCTCGGCGAGCCGCCGCTCGATCTCGGCCGGAACGGAATCGTCCTCTGCGCCCGGAAGCCCGGCGGGTTCCTGGGCTCCGATGGTGACGGCGAAGAGTGCCAAAAGTCCGAGCGCCGTTAGTCTTTGCATGCGCTGTGAAATGCCCGAAACCGGCATCGTGCCGCTCGCGCCCCGCTCCCTGTTCG
Source organism: Gammaproteobacteria bacterium (assembly GCA_050114575.1). GTDB lineage: Bacteria > Pseudomonadota > Gammaproteobacteria > Steroidobacterales > Rariloculaceae > DATCZB01. The sequence goes on from JASFSD010000005.1 coordinate 747, forward strand.
CCCTGTCGAGCGACATTATAGAGGCGAGACCAGCTAGGTTCGCGCGCGCCCCTCATGGCAGGCGGTTTCGGCCGCGGCGATCCAGTGGCGGGCTTCACCCGAAGGCGCCGGCGCAACGCCATAGCTCAACGAGAACGGCACGGCCCGTCCCGCCGACGAGAATTCCTCGGCCTGAGCGGCCTCGGCGAGCTCCGCACCGCGGCGCCGGGCTGTGTCCTGGCTCCGTCCAGGCAGATGAATGACGAAGCTGCCGGCGGCCAGCCGGCATGCTGCCTCGCCGGCCGAGAGCGATTGCCGAATCAATTCCGCGGCACGCTGAATAGCCTGGTCGCCCACACCGAACTCGAACGACGCATTGATGTCCTTGAGCTCGTCGATATCCACAAAGAGCAACGTGCCTTCACTGTCATGAGCGGGATCGCCGAGCCGCTGGTCCAGATATCGCTCGAAAGCCGCATGACTCATCAGCCCCGACATCGAGTCGCTGCGCTCGGCCACGAGCGTCATGGTTTGACCGGCAATGAACTCGATCAGTCGGACATCTTCGAGCTCGAAATCCGCCATTGCCGCGTCGCGAAACAGAACGAACAGCCCTTTCGGTATCGCCTGCCGATCGGCGACCGGAAACGAGAGAATCTTGAATGGCGCTTTTTCGTTGTCGATCCGATTCGCCACCATCGGCCGGTTGTTGAGCCGGGCCCAGGCCAGAAGGTGCTTGCGCGTGCCCTCGAGCCGGGTGCGCATCGCCTCGTCGCTGACGCGGTCGGCCGTCACGGTGAGGTCAGCCGACGGCATACAGAATACGGCGCTCAGGCAATCGAGCTCGTCAACACATCGCTCGAGCAGATCGTCGATCGCCCCCTCGCTGCTCAGATCGAGATCACTCAGGCCCAGCAGAAAGTCGAGCCGCGGCCCCCCGGTAACTTTCGGCGCAGTGGGAACGGCGACGGCGTCGCGCTCGAGGCGGAGCTGCGATGCCAGGCAGGCCAGCAGCGGTCGCGTGATGCTGATGGCCATCGAGTTGCCGGCGTTCGAGTGAGCCCGGTCGAGATCGATCAAAGCGTAACCAAGCGGCCGCCCGGCCGCATCGCCCAGCCTGGCCATCAATGCAACGCCGCCTCGTGTCTCACGAACGACAGCCTGATTGTCCTCGGCGCCGTGATCGCCGGCGCCGAACTCGTTCACGAGCTCCCGGAATCCCGGACGCTCGAAGCCATCCGAGCACCAAAGCAGGTCTCCCGAGACCGTGTAGATCGCCAGACACTCGGAGCTCGGCAGCAGCATCTTCAGCAACTGCGCGTACGAATCGTAGACCGACGCGGCGATTTCGTCGGCTGCTTCCGCTAGCTCATGGACCGTCATTGCTTGGAATTCGCAGGGTGTCGGTCGAATAATGCGTGCTCGCCCCGTCCCGGGCGGTGACTCAAGTCCCAGTCTGGAATTCGGTCGCTGAAACGGCCTGACGGCTATGCCCGGAAGGCGACGTCAGACAGGAGCCCGCGCGCGCCCCGGTGGCCGCGAGGAGGTTCCTCTATCGGCTTCCGCGGGACAGGAAACGCGGCGGTATCTTGTCGGTTGCCGGCTCGATCGCCTCGGGCTCGGTCCGCCCGCCTCGCTCCATCCCGAGCACCTCGGCATAGAGCCTGACGATCGTGTTGGCATGCCACTCGACCTCGGCATGAGACATCTTCTGGACGCTGGCCTTGATGCAATCCACGCTGCCGAAGGCCGCGTCGCGATGTAGCGCTTCATGCAGCTCGCCGAATTCGGCCATTCCCGCGATCGGCAGATCGACCTGCTGAAGATCCTGCAGATGGTCAGCGTAGGCATTGCGCAGACGATTCTTGATCGATCCCTCGCCAACGAGGATCTGAACCGCGGCTTCGAACCGCTCGACGATCTGGGACATGCTTCGCCCTTCTTCTTGTGTTTATCCGTCTATAAAATCCGCCGCGACGCTGGGCCGCGCGCCGGAGCGAACCTCCGCCAACTCGTTCGCTCCTCGCCACACCACATATATCAGATTATGCAAAGTCCCCGCAAGTGAGCCATCACGCAGCCTGACCGCCCGGCCGGCGAAGCTCGAGCTTCTTCATCCGGTCGGCGAGCGTAGTCGGCTTGAGCCCGAGAAGCTTTGCCGCACCCTTCGGACCCGAGACCCGCCAGTCGGCTGCCTCGAGAGCCTTGAGCATGTTGCTGCGGTTGAGCTCGATCAGCTCGGCCTCCGTCAGGATCTCCGTATCGTCCTGTGAACCGGACTCCGCCATCTCTGGATCGTCGGTTGGCTTGAGTCGGTTGGCCATGGCCAGATCCAGCCGCAGGACCTTACCGCGCGACAGAATGACGGCCCGTTCGATGACGTTCTTGAGCTCTCGTATGTTGCCGGGCCAGTCGTACTCCTTGAGCAGAGCCGCCTGTTGTCGCGACAGCGACAGCGGCGCATGGCCGAAATCCTGACACGTACGCTCCAGAAAGTGCAGCGCCAGCTGCACGACGTCGTCGCCTCGCTCCCTGAGCGGGGGCACCTCGATCGGAAATACGCTGAGTCGATAGAACAGGTCCTCGCGGAAGCGGCCTTCGGCAACAGCCTGCTCCAGATCGCGGTTGGTCGCCGCAATGACCCGCACGTCGACGGTATGGGTTTTTTCGTCACCGACACGCTCATACTCACTTTCCTGCAGCACACGCAGCAGCTTGCTCTGCAGCGAAAGCGGAATCTCGCCGACTTCGTCGAGGAAAATCGTGCCGCCGTCGGCAAGCTGGAACCGGCCGACGCGGTCTCGATGTGCTCCGGTAAATGCCCCCTTCACGTGGCCGAAAAACTCGCTCTCGAACAACTCCTGCGGCACGGCTGCGCAGTTGACCTTGACCAGTGGTCCCTCGCCGCGGGCACTGGCCGAGTGAATGACGTGAGCCACGAGCTCCTTGCCAACCCCGGACTCGCCCTGAATCAACACGCTGGCATCGGTCTCGGCGACCGCCTCGAGACGCGCGAGCATCTTCTTGAGCGCCGGGCTCTCGCCGATCACCTTGCCGAAGTTCATCGATACCTGAACTTCCTCGCGCAGATAATCCCGTTCGAGCTCGAGCTCCCGCTGCAGGCGCGCATTCTCCTCGAATGCGGCTCGCAGCTGGCGCTCGGCTCGGTTACGCGCGGTGACATCCTTGCTCGCGACGAGCAGTCCGACCACTTTGCCATTCTGGTCCCGATTTTCAGCCGCGGAAATCAGCGCCTCGATGATCTCGCCATCCTTGGTGACGTACTCCCGCGGCTCGTTCTGGAACGCGCCGTGGGCGATGACGTCTTCCAGGTTTTCCTGCGACAGTGACTCGCGCGTGTGCTCGCTCATGAAGTCCGTGATCGCGCGGCCGATGACCTGCTCCCGCCGATAGCCGAGCTTCATCAGCCAATGATCGCTGACGTAGACGATTCTTCCTCTGGCGTCGACTGCGTGCAGCATTGCCGGGGTTGCCCGGTACAGATCGCGATAGTGACGCTCCAGCCGGAGCTCCCGATCGATCTCGTAATACACGGCGACCGTGCGCACGAAATCGCCCCGCTCGCTGCGCTCACTGGCGGCCCTCGCAACACAGCTCACACGCTCGCCGGACTTGGTTCTCAAGTCGATCGCGGCATGCTCCAGACGGCCACGCCGCCGCAGCATCGGCAGATATTCCTTCTCGATCATCGCCGCCGATTCGGGCGTCGCCAGATCCTGCGGTTTGAGTCTCGAGAGCTCCTCGCGGGAATAGCCGAAGCGCTCGACCCAGGCATCGCTGACGTCGACAAAACACCCGTCTTTATCGAGCGCAACGGCGAGCGCCGGGCTTCGGCGAAACAGCCAGCGGTAACGATCGGTCGTAGGCATGAGTCGAAACTACGATATTCCGTGAAACAAATCAACGCTATTCCGTAAATTCACGGAAACCCGTGGCATTAATTCTTCGTAAGTGATTGATTTTCAGACTTCTGGTAGTTGGCATGTTCTATGCATTAACTAAAGCGAAAGACGAAATCGGGCGAAATGATTCTTCCGAATTATCGTAAGGAAAAGGAACTTCCAGATGAAGATGCACACAGCAAAGGATTGGAACCAGCGGCTGATGCTGGCAGGCGCAGTTGCGCTGATCAGCCAGGCGGCTGTGGGCGCAGGTACGGGCTCCGCACGCGAGCCGGAAATTGTCAGAGTCACCGCGCCCCGGGTCGTGGCCGAGATTCCTCGGGCCGATGTCGAGGTGGATGTGGCGGCCCTGATCGAGTCGGTGAACAGGCACATTGCGAAACAACACGAGACCGACCTCAAGGCCATTGGTGCCAGACGGATCGAGCTCGTGATGTCGGAGATTCCGACGCGCGGCTGAAGCCGATGATCCCCGCGCCCGTCGCACTCCCCCCAGCGACGGGCGCCGGCCTAGCCGGAAGGCGCTATGGTGGGGACCGGGTTGTCCGGCGACTTACAAACGGACATTGCCTTGCTCAAAGGCGGACATGGAAGTTTGAACCTGGTCCCCCCCTTTTTTCGGCCCAGTCGGATTATTTCATTCGCGGTCGGCGCGGAAGGTCAGCGCCTGACCCGTCGGGCGATCGGCGACTTCGCCGTCACGATAGACGATCTCGCCCGCTAGAATCGTCATCTCGACTCTTGAACTGAGTGTCGTCCCTTCGAGCGGCGACCAGCCGCACTTGTACAGCAGCCGATCGGCCTCGATCGGCTCCGCAGCCTCGAGATCGACCACCGCGAGATCGGCATGGTAGCCCTCGCGGATGAATCCGCGATCCACGATCCCGAACAGCCGTGCCGGATTGTGCGCGGCCTTTTCGACGATCTGCTCGAGACTGAGATGGCCCGCGCGCCTGAGCTCGAGCATCATGCCGAGGGAGTGCTGCACCAGGGGCAGCCCCGACGGTGCCTCGAAGTAATTGCGGGCCTTTTCCTCCAGCGTGTGCGGCGCATGATCGGTCGCGATGATGTCGATCCGGTCGGACGCGACAGCCTGCCGCAATGCATCGCGGTCGGCTTGCGTCTTGATCGCCGGATTGCATTTGATCTTCGTGCCCAGACGGTCGTAGTCGGACTCGTCGTACCAAAGATGGTGAACACAGACCTCGGCCGTGATCCGTTTGTCTTCGATCGGCCCCGGCGTGAAGAGCTCGAGCTCTTTCGCCGTCGTCAGGTGCAGGATGTGCAGCCGGGTGTCGTGGCGACGCGCGAGATGCACGGCAAACGAGGACGAACGGTAACAGGCCTCGGTCGAGCGAATCCGCGGGTGCTCCGACATGGGCACCGCGTCGCCGAACCGCTCCTTGGCCTGCCTCTCGGCCTCCCAGATCATCGGCGAATACTCGCAGTGAGTGACAATCGGCAGCGAAGCCTCGGCGAATATGGCGTCGAGCACCTGCTCGTCGTCGACGAGCATGTTGCCCGTCGATGCGCCCATGAACACCTTGATGCCGCAGGCATCGGCTGCGGTTGCCGCTTTGATCTCCCCGATATTGGTGTTGGTGGCACCGAGGTAGAAACCGAAATTGGCGAAGCTCGATCGAGCTGCAACGGCCTTTTTTGCCTCGAGCCCCGCACGGTCCACACACGGTGGTGAGTTATTCGGCATGTCGAGATAGCTCGTCACTCCGCCGGCGATCGCGGCTCGCGACTCGCTCGCTATGTCTGCCTTGTGCGTGGCGCCGGGCTCACGGAAGTGAACCTGGTCGTCGATTATTCCGGGCAGCACGTGTTTGCCGGCAAGATCGATGACCTCGGCTCCGCTGGCGGCCAGACCCGCGCCTATCCGCTCGATCCGACCCCCCTCGAGCAGGAGGTCGGCTTCGAATACTTTTCCTTCGTTGACCAGCGTGGCGTTGGTGAGCAGCAGTCGATTCATTGCTATCCGCTTTGTGCGAGGCGGCGAGTCGCCGCGATCAGTTCGGTTGCGATACCCGGTTCGAAGGCGGAATGACCAGCGTCGGGGACGATTCTCAGTTCTGCTTCCGGCCAGCGTTCCGCCAGCTCCAGCGCAGTCACCGGAGGACAGACCACATCATAGCGGCCCTGCACGATGACGGCCGGGATTTCGCGAATCCTGTCTACGCCGCGGAGCAGCTGATCCTCCGAATCGAAGAAGCCGCCATTGACGAAGAAATGCGTCTCGATCTTGGCGAGTGCTAGAGCGAATTCGTCTGCAGCGAACGCTTTTTCGCGCTCGGGATCGGCGAGCAGCGAGCTCGTTGCCCCTTCCCAGACCGACCAGGTCCTCGCAAGCCTGGCCTCGACCGCCGGATCACCGGAATTCAGTCCGCGATGATAGGCAGCAAGCAGGTCGCCGCGCTCGGCCTCGGCGATCGGTTCAATGAATTCTCGCCAGAGCTCCGGAAACAGCTCGCTGGCGCCATGCTGGTAAAACCAGTTGAGCTCGCGACGCCTGAGCAGAAAGATCCCGCGGAGCACGAGACCCGTCACCGCCTCCGGATGTGACTGGGCATAGCTCAAGGCGAGCGTGCTGCCCCAAGAGCCGCCGAAAACGAGCCAGCGCTCGATGCCGAGATGACGGCGCAGCTGCTCGATGTCCTCGACCAGGTGCCAGGTCGTATTTTCCTTGAGCGATGCGAGCGGCCGGCTTCGCCCGGCCCCGCGCTGATCGAACAGGATGGCGCGATGACGATGGGGGTCGAAGAAACGGCGCGCATTTCGGTCGCCGCCGCCGCCGGGACCGCCATGCAGAAACACGACCGGAGCACCGTTCGATGCACCGACCTGCTCGTAGTAGATCTCGTGACCGGACCCCACATCGATATAGCCGCTGTCGAACGGTTCCGTCGGCCGATGCAGAATGGTCTCCGTACGACTATCCAATCGATTTCTCCACGGTATGGCGACTCAGGGGTCAGTAGACCCCAAGCCGCGCGCGGTAACAATGCGCGAGCCGGCGAGAGCTTTTCTAAATTCATCTTAATCTTGCGGGCTTGAATACGCTCAACCCTTTATTCAGAATTGAGCGCCGCTTTGGCCGCGCTGACGCGCAGTTCCTCGCAACGAGTTGCCGAGATGATCGACTGTAATGGCCTGACGAAACAGTACGGTCCACTGCGAGCCGTAGACAACCTGAGCTTCCGCGTGGAGCCGGGGGAAGTGCTCGGCTTTCTCGGGCCGAACGGCGCCGGCAAGTCGACGACGATGCGGATCATTGCCGGCTTCGTCGCGCCGACTGCGGGCTCGGTCAAGGTCTGCGGCTTCGATGTCGAGTCCCAGGCACTGGAGGCCAAGGCGCGCATTGGCTATCTTCCCGAGGGCGCGCCGTCGTATCCCGAGATGACACCGCTCTCGTTTCTGAAATTCGTCGCCGAGCTTCGGGGTCTCGACGGTCAGCGTCGAGCGAGCCGCCTCGACGAGGTGATCGGCCTTCTGCATCTGGAGTCAGTGCTCGACCAGAGCATCGAGACACTGTCGAAAGGATACAAACGTCGGGTAGGGCTGGCTCAGGCCATATTGAACGACCCCGAAGTCCTGATCCTCGACGAACCGACCGACGGTCTCGACCCCAATCAGAAGTTCGACGTCAGGCAGCTGATCAGGGCCATGGCGGCGAACAAGATCGTCGTCATCTCGACGCATGTGCTCGAGGAAGTCGATGCGGTCTGCAATCGCGCAATGATCATTGCGCACGGCAGAATTCTGGCCGACGACACGCCGGCTGGACTCGAAAGCCAGTCAAGATTCCACAACGCCGTCACGATCAAGCTCAAGGACGCGACCCAGACCGGCGCGGTCAATGCTTCGGTCCGTGCTCTCGGCGAGGTCGCCGACACCGAGGTCGATGCGGCAGCCGGCTCGCTGACGGCATTTCCCGTGCCGAGCCAGCACCCGCTGTCCGCGATCGGGCGGCTTGCGGCCGAGCAGGGCTGGGATCTGGCCGAGCTGCACCTGGAATCCGGTCGCCTCGACGAGGTGTTTCGCCGGGTGACCGGGGGAGCGAGCGCATGACGGCCGCTGTCGCCATTCTCAAGCGCGAGCTGCAAAGCTACTTCCTGACGCCGGTCGCATACGTGTTCATCGTGATCTTTCTCATTTCCGCCAACTGGCTGGCTTTCGGTGTCGGCCTGCTCTACGAGCGCGGGCAGGCGGATCTCGGACCGTTTTTCACGTTTCATCCGTGGCTGTTCCTGTTCCTGGTGCCGGCATTGAGTATGAGACTCTGGGCCGAGGAGCGCCGATCGGGCAGTATCGAGCTGTTGATGACCCTGCCGCTCGAGCCCTGGCAGGCCGTTCTCGGCAAGTTTCTCGCAGCATGGCTCTTTACGGCGCTTGCGATCGTGCTGACGTTTCCGATCTGGATCACGATCAACTATCTCGGCAACCCGGACAACGGCACGATACTCGCCGCTTACATCGGCAGCATCCTGATGGCCGGTGGCTTCATTGCCGTCGGTTCCTGCCTGTCGGCGATCACCAAGAATCAGGTCATCGCATTCGTTCTCTCGGTCATTGCGTGCTTCGTGCTCCTCGCTGCCGGATACCCCGTCGTGCTCGACGTGTTCTCGCCGTGGCTGCCGCCTGCGATCGTCGACGGCATCGCAAGCCTCGGTTTCCTTACCCACTTCGAGGACATCAGCAAGGGCGTGATCGACCTGCGCGACCTGGTCTATTTCGCCCTGCTGATCGGGACGTGCATCTACGCCAATACTCTGATCCTCGGAATCAAGCAGGCAGATTGAAACGATGTCAGGCGCGCAGAAAAAAGGCTTTGCCCTCGGCTCGCTCGTGGTTCTCTTCGCCGGGTTCATCGCGGCGATCATCGCCAGCAACTCACTGCTCGGCGGGATCCGCTTCGATCTGACCGAGAACAAGCTCTATACGCTTTCAGACGGCACCCGAACGCTGCTTGCCAATCTCGAAGAGCCGATCAACCTCTACTTCTTCTTCTCGGAGCGAAGCGCCGAGGACATTCAGATACTGCGCGACTATGCGACCAGGGTTTCCGAGGTACTGAACGAGTTCGCGGTCGCTTCCAACGGGCGCCTGCGGCTGCAGAGCATCGACCCGATCCCGTTCTCCGAGGAGGAAGACCGGGCCTCGGCTTTCGGTCTTACCGACCTCGCTCTGGGAACGGGCGGCGACAGCATCTATTTCGGTCTGGCGGCGACCAACCTCATCGGCGACGAAGCCATCATCGCGCTGTTCGACCCCGACGAGGAGCTCTCACTCGAATACGACCTCGCACGCCTGGTCTACAGCCTCGCGACCCCCGAGAAGCCGGTTGTGGGGCTCTTGAGTGGCGTCCCCATGAGTGGAGGCTTCGATCCGCAGACCCAGCAGCTGCAACAGCCCTGGGTGATCAACCAGCACATTCAGCAGCTGTTCCAGGTCCGCAATCTGACTGCCGACCTCAGCACGATCGACGACGACATCAGCCTGCTCTGGATCGTGCATCCCGTGAATCTTCCCGAAGCGGCCCTGTACGCGATCGACCAGTTCATCCTCGGCGGCGGACGCGCGCTGATTTTCGTCGACCCGCTCGCCGAAGTCGCGGCCGCATCATCCGACCCGACCGGAATGGGCGCGAGCACGAGCTCGAATCTCCCGGGGCTGTTCGAAGCCTGGGGCCTCACCTTCGACCAGACGCAGGTGGTCGCAGACAACCAGTATGCTCTCAATGTCGCGAGCGGCGGCCGAGCCGTTCGCCACCTCGGTATTCTCGGGCTCGGGCCGGATGCCATGGCGCAGGACGAGATCATTTCGGCCGGGCTCGGAAGCATCAACCTCTCCGCGGCCGGTAGCCTGGGCGTGCGCGAAGACGCCGCGATCACGCTGGTGCCGCTGCTCCGGTCGAGCTCCGACTCCGCGCTCATTCCCGCCGCACAGTTTCAGTTCCTGTCGGATCCCGCCACGCTGCTCGACTCGTTTCAGCCGGACAGTCAGGCCCACGTCATCGCGGCGCGCATTCAGGGTCCATTGAGCTCTGCCTTCCCCGACGGACCACCGGCCGGAGACGAGGCAGCCTCGTCCGCGCCATCGGGAACTCATTTGAGTCAGTCCCTGCAGTCGAACATCGTCGTGGTGGCCGACGTCGACATGCTGAGCGACCGTCTCTGGGTGCAGATGCAGCGCAGCCTGTTCGGCCAGCAGATCGCTTCGCCGATCGCCAATAATCACGACTTCGTCGCCAACGCCGTCGCCAATCTCGCTGGCAGCGAAGACCTCATCGGGCTCAAGAGCAGGCAGACCTTCGACCGCCCGTTCGACCGCGTTCAGGCGCTGCGCCGCGAGGCCGACACCCGCCTGCGCGCTACCGAGCAGCGCCTGGAAGCAGAGCTGGCCGAGACCGAGAGGCGCCTCGGCGAGCTGCAGTCGGCGCGCGAAGATCAGGGCTCACTGCTGATGAACGAAGAGCAGCAGGAAGAGCTCGAGCGATTCCAGCAGGAGCAGTTGCGCATCAGGCAGGAGCTGCGCGAGGTGCAGCGCGGCCTCGACAGCAGCATCGAAAACCTCGGGACTGCGGTGAAGCTGATCAACATCGTCGTGTTTCCTCTCGGGCTTGCCCTGGCGGCTTTTGCCGGATACCTCGTCCGACGTCCGCGCAAACGGGTGGCACCGAAGTGAACAAGAAGAACTTTGGCATCCTGGTTCTGATCGCCGGCGCCTGCATCGTCCTCGCCCTCGCAAGCCGCCTCGGCGACAATTCGGACACCATCGCCGGCAATTCCGCCGGCACGCCATTTCTGCAGGGCCTGGCTGCGGAGCTCGACGCCGTCGACGGGGTGAGGATCGACGGTCCGGGCCTCGAGCGACTCGTCAGTCTCGATCGCGGCGACGATGGCTGGGTCATCGAAGAGCTTGGCGGCTATCCGGCCGATAGAACCGAGGTCAACGCGCTTCTCATCGCCCTGGGCGAGGCGATCATCGTCGAGGAAAAGACGGCTGACCCCGAGTTCCACGAGCGGCTCGGTGTCGAGGACATTGCATCACCGGATGCCGCGGGCGTTCTCGTATCGCTGACCTCGGGCGGCGCCAGAAGCTACAGCGCCGTGTTCGGTGGTTCCTACAGCGGCGAGCAGCGCTATGCGCGTATCGCCGACTCGGATCAGAGTGTGCTTATCGACAGGGATCCGGATATACCGACGGACCCGACGGAATGGGTCCTCGATCGGATCCTCGACCTCGACGCCGGGAGGGTTCAGCGCGTCGAGATCTCACACCAGGACGGCGAATCTCTGATCATCCGAAAAGACGCCCGCGCCGACACCAACTTTGCCGTCGATGACATTCCGGCTGATCGTGAGCTGCAATACGCGGGCATCGCCGACGTGACGGCGAATCTCGTCTCGGGTCTGAGCCTCGACGAGGTCGAGCGACGGCCGGCGACGGCTGCCGAACCGGAAACCGTAATCGAATTCTGGACCTTCGACGGGCTCGTCGTGCAGGTAACGACAGAAGCGGCGGCAGACGATGGGGGGCCGTGGCTCTCGTTCAGCGCCAGATTCGACGGCGATCAGGCCGCGGCGTTCGCCGTCGAAGACACCAGTCAGCCCGATATATCGGCGGAAGCGGACGAGATTAACGCGAGACTCGCTGACTGGCGCTACCGGATACCGTCGTACAAGGTCGGCCAGCTGACCAGAAGAATGGACGATCTGCTTCTGGCCCAGGCAGACGAGTAGCTCGCAGACTCCGCCTCGCATAGACTCGGACGAGGCTCCCGAGTCAGTGCACCGATGTCGTCAGCAAACGATTTGATCGCCGAGTATGTCGCTCGCATCGAGAGCGCGCGCGTCTACGAGACGTCGATCGAAACGCGGCTCGATCCTGCGCCACGCCTGTCGAATCGATCAGGCAACGAGGTTTTCCTGAAGCGGGAGGACACCCAGCCCGTGTTCTCGTTCAAGAGCCGGGGCGCCGCGAACCGGCTGGCTCAGATACCAGAAAGAGCGCTCAAGCGTGGTGTGGTCTGCAGCTCGGCAGGCAACCATGCTCAGGGCGTGGCGCTCGCAGCCCGCAGACTCGGAGCCCGAGCCCTGATCGTCATGCCGACCACGACGATGCCGATCAAGATCGATGCCGTGAGCGCCCTCGGAGGGGAAATCGTCCTGCACGGGGACACCTACGACGACGCCTACGCTCATGCGATTCTGCTCGCCGAGCAAAGAGGGCTGGAATTCGTTCATCCATTTGCGGACCCGGACGTCATAGCCGGTCAGGGCACGATCGGACGCGAGCTCGTCGCTCAGAGCGACCGGCCTGCTTTCGCCGTATTCATGCCGATCGGTGGCGGGGGCCTGGCGAGCGGCACCGGCGCCTGGCTGCGGCACCACTGGCCCGAGACGCGACTGATCGGCGTCGAGCCCGACGATGCGGCGAGCATGCACGCAGCGTTCGAGGCAGGCGGTCCGGTCGATCTGGACAGGGTCGGCATTTTTGCCGACGGTGTCGCCGTGCGACGCGTCGCCGACGAAACCTACCGGATCTGTCGCTCCGTGCTCAACGAGACGATTCGGGTCGACACCGATGCCATCTGCGCCGCCATCAAGGACATTTACGAAGACACTCGCACGATCGCGGAACCGGCCGGCGCCCTCGCCGTCGCCGGCATGAAAGCGTACCTTCAGACCAACGACGTCGCCGACGAACGGCTGATCGCCATCGCCAGCGGTGCCAACCTGAATTTCGACCGCCTCCGGCACATCAGCGAGCGCGCCGACATCGGCGAAAATCTCGAGGCATTGATCGCGGTGGAGATTCCGGAGCGCCGGGGCGAATTCCTGAAGTTCTGCACGGCTCTCGGGTCGCACAATGTCACCGAATTCAACTATCGCTCGGCGCCGGGCACGGTCGCGCGCATCTTCGTCGGCGTCAGCCTTTCCGGCGACCGAGGGGATGCCGCCGGAATCGTCGATTCACTCGCAGCAGCCGGTTACCGCGTGCTGAATCTGAGCAACAACGAGCTCGCCAAGCTTCATGTGCGGCACATGGTCGGTGGTCCGGCACCCGGGCTGGTCGACGAGCTGCTCTACCGGTTCGAATTCCCTGAGCGGCCGGGCGCGCTCCTGGCATTCCTCGAGTCGGTCGGCGTGCAATGGAACATCAGCCTGTTTCACTATCGCAATCACGGCTCCGACTACGGCCGGGTCCTGGCCGGGGTTCAGGTGCCCGCCGGCGAAAGGCAGGAGTTCAAGACGCATCTGGACAGCCTGGGCTACCTCTACTGGTCGGAAGTCGATAATCCTGCCTACCGGCTCTTTCTCGCCGGCGATCGAGACGGCTAGATCTAATGCAGCCTGGCGTTCGAGCCGCGGGCTCTCTGCTGCGGCTCGATTCCGTGCGACCGCAGCAGCCGCGCAGCTCGCCGGCTTCCCGTTCTGACCCAGGTCTCGTACAACCTGAGCAGATCCTCGTCATCGGTGCCGCCCTGCGCACGCAGATCGGTCAACACGTCGACGAACCCGGTAAACTCTGCCGAGCGCGACGCCTCGCCTGGAAGGCCGAGCCGACCGCGAAAGAGCGGCGTAGGCCGACCCACCCATATTGACGTAGTAGTCGAGATCGACGATCCGCGTCTTCAGATACTCGCCGAGGAATCCCGCGACGAACAGAGATTGATCGCCGACGCGTTTCAGCGCGCGATTCATTTCGACAGCGCCGGAATCCACGGCATCGGCCAGAACCAGGGCCAGAGGCTTGAGCTCGGGTCCATCCTGACCGGCCTCGAACAGCTGTTCGGAACGGGAATAGAGAGTCAGGAGATCGACGACGTAGCGGCTTGTCAGCTCGTCGACCCGAATGTCGTTACGTCGCATCGACTCAGCAACGGAACGCTCGAAGAAGTCGCGAAGATTCTTGACTGGCCGGATTCGCGGCATGTGCAGACCTCCGGTTCCGAGTATAGCGACGATCCACATCGACTTGGACGGCTCAGATCACGTTTTGAGATGACGCTCGAATGGATAGCGCGTGCGCGCGCAGACCCTCGAGGTTCCTGGCGAGAAACCGGAATTGATTGCGAAAGTGGCGAGCCAGCCTTCGATCCCAGTGTCGAGTCCGCAGAGCCGCCGCTCGATTGAGCCGATAGCTGGCACACAGTCGTACGATACAGCCAGCAGGCACCGGCTCGATGCGCCAGCGCAATGTCAGAGCGACCCGGCACGGAGAGTCCTGCAGCACTTCGTGGAGAGTAAGGCCGACCGGCCGAACGGTTTCGACGACCCGCCCCGATCTCAGCACGGAGCCGGTTCGACAGCAATAGCGGCACCCTGTCGGCGGCGTGGGATCGGAGTCGGGCTCGATCGCGGGCTGCCAGCGTCGAAACGCGAGCGTCCGGCCGAGTGCGGCATAGACTTCACTGACCGTCCCCGACAAACTCGAATGGAGCTGCTGCTTCCTTGCCAATTCGTGGCCGCCGAAATGCTCTCGAAATGAGCATAGGCAGGGCGCAGCCAGGCATGAACGGAAGAATCGCGACGATTCACCGAGATTGAATGCATCGGCATCGCGCGGCCATGAGCCTGCCAGTATCATGTGCCGTCCGGAATCCAACCATGCATGAACACCTCGTCATTGCCGGCGGCGGACAGGCCGCAACCCAGGCCGCGCAATCAGCGCGCCAGGCCGGTTTCGACGGGGCCATCACGCTGGTCGCAGCCGAGCCCTGTCTTCCCTATCAGCGGCCACCGCTTTCCAAGAGCTTCCTGTCGGGCGACCTCGAACGAAGCCGGCTGTTTCTGAAACCCGAGACCTTCTACGAATCCCGAGATATCGAACTCAGGCTGTCGACGCGGGTAGTCAGTATCGATCCGTCACGCATGCGGGTCGAACTCGACAGCGAGGAATCGATCGCCTGCTCGCATCTTCTGCTCGCAACGGGCAGCGCGCCAAGAAGACTGCAGGTGCCAGGGGCCGATCTCGAGGGTATCTACAGCCTGCGCACGATCGCCGATGTCGAATCCATCAAGCGCGACCTCGACGGGGCCGAACGGTTGCTCATTGTCGGCGCGGGATACATCGGACTCGAGGTCGCGGCCGTCGCCTCTCGATCGGGAATCGAGGTCACCGTGCTCGAAGCGGGCGCGCATGCTCTATCGCGCAGTGTCTGCCCTGAAGTCGCCGACTTTCTCGTCGAAAATCATCGCCAGGCGGGCGTGGACTTTCGGTTCAGCGGCGGGCTCGACGCGTTCCTGGGCGATTCCCGCGTCCGCGGCATAGCAACCGACAACGGCGATCGAATCGAGTGCGACCTCGCGATTGTGGCCGTCGGCATTGTGCCGCAGACAGCGCTTGCAGAATCGGCCGGCCTTGAAATCGACAACGGCATCGCCGTCGACGCGGCCGGCCGCACGTCGGCGCCGGGAATCTTCTCTGCCGGCGATTGCACCAGCCATTTGCACCCCTGGGTCGGACGAAGAATCCGGCTCGAATCGGTGCACAACGCGATCGAGCAGGGCAAGGCCGCAGCCGCCTCGATCTGCGGTCAGGAAGCGGCCTTCGACGCCATTCCGTGGTTCTGGTCCGATCAGTACGACCTGAAGCTGCAGATCGCAGGACTGTCGGAGGGCTATGACAGGATCGTCCTTCGAGGCCGTCCGGATGACGGCGCGTTCTCGGCTTTTTATCTCGAAGCGGGTAGGGTAATCGCCGTCGACTCGGTCAACGATCCGAGGACGTTCATCGCCGCCAGAAAATTTCTCGTCGACAAGCCCGCCTGGTCAGCGGAAACCATTGCCGACACGGATTGCGATCTGAATAAGCTCTGAGGCGGGCTCAATTGCCGCCGTCGTCATCGAACGCGATAACCAGCTTGCCGGAAGCGGAAGCGAGACTGCCGTCGTAGGTCTCGAGTGAGACACGCTCGTGCGCCCGTCCTCGCGACGACTGATAGGCGCCGGTGATGCCGGTGACGACGGCATGTCCGTCGTCCGGTCCCCGGGTCGCGTCGTAGGTCGTGGGACCCGCGAAGTCACGACGCAACAGATCGACGCTGACGACAGTGTCGCGCAGCAACGGCCACTGATTATTGGTGCCGCGAACGAGCAGCGTGCCGGCATCGGCCACGCTGATCAGCCAGTAGTCGTCGACGACGACACCGGAATTCAGGAAATTCGTCTTCGACGAAGGCAGGCTGATCCGTGTCGCAGCCGCCGGCGCGTCACCGGACCCGGCTTCGAGCGGCATGGCCGCGAGCCAGGCGCCTCTTATGCCGTCTTCCCAGAGCAGCGGCGCAGCTTTCGGCACGAGCGGAATCTCGACGCGCTCATCGTGGGTGGACAGCCATGTCTCGTCGGCTGCGAGCCTGTACTCGAGCACCCACGCGTCGTTGTCCGTATGCTCGCCCTGGCCGCGAATCAGGGGATTGAAATACACGAGCGCGAGCGCGCTGATCACACCCAGCAGCAGTCCGCCTGTAAGACTCAGTGCATATTTCATGTCGATTGCGTGCCGATCGTATTCAATTGCAGAGTCCCGCGGATGCGGCCTTCCTCGTCGAGGCCCGTGACCTGCCAGGTTTCGACCAGCTCGAACGAGATATCCTCGAATTCGCCGGTTGTCACGACGCTTTGCGCCGGCGCCCCGAAATCGATCGACAGACCGGGATCGACGTTCTGGCCCGGAACCAGTCCACGCTCGGCCACCATCGATTCGATGGAGCCCAGAACCGGAGACCACGCGGCGAGCGCGATCGTGCCGCGACTCGGTATCGTCAACAGCCACGCCGTTTCCCGCGCGCCTTCGATGGTGAGCTCGTGCTTGGCCGCAAGACCGATCACGTTGCCCTCGGCATCACGCAATTTGAAGTGCGACAGCCTCTGGTCCGAACCAGCACCCGGCACCTCGATCGTCGACTCGATCCGGTCGGCCGGCAGGCGAACCACGAACTGCTCGACCCGGCCGCCATTGGCAACCACGCTGGTCCTGGAAAGATAACGCTCGTATTCGAACCAGGGGAAGGCATAGGCCACGGCGATCGTGCCCAAGAGTCCCAGGACGAATCCCACTTGCAGTAGTCGCTTCATTGGTAATTCGACACCTCGGCCGGTATTTTGGAGCGTCCGGCGCCCTCAAACGGTTAACTTAATCACAATTTTCGAGCCCGATCCGCGGAACCGGCAATGCCCGCGGCGAGATAGCGCTCGAGGTACTCGTCGAACGGCAGCTCATCGGCCGCCTCGAGTGCCCTGGCCTCTGCCAGCGACTCTCGAGCAATCGCTTCGAGCTCGGCGCGACGACCCGGCTCGAAAACGTATTCGGCCGCCAGCCGCCGCTGGCGTCGCGCAAGCTCGAGCGCCCACTCGAGAAAGGAACAGTGACCGGACTCCAGCTCCGCCAGCACCCGGGCCGAGAGGGTCGTCTCGGGCTGCATGATCGACTCGCGAGCCTCCTTGACTGCCTCGGCGTACCGGCCCCGCTCGTCACCAAGTGAGTCGGCGATCATCTCGAGCCGGTCCACGAGCTCGAGCGCCCACTGCCTGAGCGCCACGCGCTCGCCGTCGCGGCCGAGCTCGAGGCCGGGCCTGCGTCCTTCCCAGGCGACGGCGAGCTCACGCTGGTCGATCTCCGACTGCTCGGAATCAGAGATCGGGTCGCTCGATTCCAACAGGCAGTGCAGCAGCAAGAGCTCCATGAAGCGTGTCTGCCGCTCGGAAACGCCCAATGGCGCGAATGGATTGAGATCGAGCGTCCTGACCTCGACGTACTCGACGCCCGAGCGCCTGAGCGCGGCGATCAACCTCGGTTCCTTAGAGGCGGGCTTTGGCCGTATCGAGCTGTAGTACTCGTTCTCGAGCTGCAGCACGTTGGCACTGAGCTGTCGATAAATCCCGTCGGCAATCACGCCGATCGCCTCGTAGCGCGGCTCGCGCGTGGTCAGCGCAGCCTCGAGCTCGGTCAGATAATCGGCGAGCGAGTTTACCGAGATGCCGAGGCGGGCCTGGGTCGAGTTGCGGTAACCCATGTCACTCATCCTCAGGGAAGTCGAGTGCGGCGCATACCAGGTTTCGCGGTCCAGAGGCTCGAGCCTCGGGTGGCCGTCGGGACGGAATGAGCGGCAGAAAGCCGGCGACGCACCGAACAGGTAGGTGACCAGCCAGCCGAAGCGACGGTAATTCCTGACCAGTCCCATCATGCGCGCCGATCGGAACGCGGCTTCCTCGAGATCGCTGTCGAGAAACTCGCGCCACGGCGCCCAGAGGTCCGGCGACAACGAGAAATTGAAGTGTATGCCTGCGATCGCCTGCATCGATCGACCGTAACGAAATCCGAGCCCGCTGCGGTAGATCGACCGCAGCCTGCCTTCGTTGCTCGGCCCGTACTGGGCAATCGGCACGGCTTCGTCCCGCTCGATGATGCACGGCATGCTCGACGGCCAGAGCATCTCGTCGGCGTTGGTCTGGGCGGCAAAGGCCTGCAGCTCCTCGAGAAAGTGCAGGGCCGCATCGGCATCACGCAGCGGCGGCGTAACGAACTCGACCAGCGCCTCGGAGTAGTCGGTCGTCAGAAAAGGATGAGTCAGCGCAGAGCCCCATGCGGCAGGGTGCGGCGTTTCCGCCAGCGAACCGTCGGCCGCGACTCGCAGACATTCCTTTTCGAATCCTCTCAGCCCCTGCACCAGCCAGCGATGGTCGCCGGACGACGCGAGCCAGCTCAAACTGGCATCGAGCGATCGTGACTTCATGGAGATTTCGACCCTGCTTCGGCGGTATCCGAGCGCCGCCGCCCACATTATCGGTCAAAGTGACGCAATAGGCAGCTTCCTGATCCGGATCGGAGCAACATCGCAATCTGAGAAATCGAGCGCAGACACGGCCTCGGCTGCGCGGACTGCCAATACAGGAGAATCGGAATGAAAGGTTTTCGGCGTCGGATCACCGATTCAAGCAGCGGGCCCGCAACCTATGTTGCGCCGGGCTCGAAGATCACCGGTTCCCTGACCGGCCCGGGAACTTACGTCTTCTGCGGCACGATGGACGGCGACTGTGACATCGACGGCACGCTGACTCTCGCCGAGGGCGGCCACTGGACGGGCACCTTGAAGGCAACCGACGTCGTCATTGCCGGCAGCGTCGAGGGTGATGTCATCGCATCGAGCCGGGTCGAAATCGCAAGTACCGCAGTAATCTCAGGCAGCCTCTCGGGGCACTCGATCGCCGTTGCCGAGGGCGCCGTCATCCAGGGCAAGATCGTCGTCACGAGCGGGGCCGAGCCGACGCGGTTCGCGGAGAAGCGCGGCGTCAAGACTCAGCAAGCTGCAACCGGCTGAGCGGAGCGATCCAGGTCCCGGACAATTTCGCGGTCGATCCAGGTCGATCCGAAAGCCCTGTCGACGAAGCCGCAGTGACCGCCGCGTCGTGCGAGCGTCACCTCGAGCGCCTTCGAGGTGGCGACCTGGTCCAGATCGCCGATCGGAATCACGGGATCGTCCGCCGCGAGGATGATCCGCGATGGCACCTCGAGGCCCGTCAGGGCCTCGCCGGTTACCGCATAGCCTGAAAGGTACTCGTCGAGACTGCCGAACTCGGTGTAGCGCTCGACGAAAAACCGCGTCGTCTCGGTCAGCGTCCTGAATCGACGCAGATCTCCGAACTGGTACAGGTGCGGAAAAGCCGCTGCCTTATCGGTCAGGGACTGCCGCCAGCGCCTCAGGAAATAGCGACGGTAAATCCAGGGCCCCCGGTCGAGCGCGCGCATCGTGCTGTGCGGCCTGAGCACGGGACAGATCGCAACGACACGGTCGAGGGCGAAACCGGCCTGGCGGGCTCTCGCTGCAACCCGCAAAGCGAAAT
>JASFSD010000006.1:0-19222 GCA_050114575.1 Gammaproteobacteria bacterium
TAGTTCGTTACTCGATTTCATGGTTCCAATTCTAATCGTCGTCCGATTCGAGCGCGCGCCGGATCTGCTCATTGCCGAAGCCGCGGTATTCGAGGAACCGCATCTGCCTGGCCTTCTCCTTGAAATCCGCGGGCAATGGACGTCCAAAGCGCTTGATCCGGGTCTCCCTCGCGAGCGCGCCCCAGTCGAAGCGCGGGTCGTCGAGGTAGTCACTCGACGCCTCGATTCCACGCTCGGCGAGCTCGCGCTCGATGCGGCGCGGCCCCTGACCTTTCGCATACCTTGCGGTGACGAAACTCTGGGCGAACCTTTCGGCGGAGAGCAGCCCTTCCGCCTCGAGCTCCTCGAGCACATCGTCGATGAGCTCAGCATCGAAGGATCTCGCCGAGAGCTTCTGTTTGAGCTCCAGCGGGCTGTGCTCCCTGCGGGCAAGCAGATCCATAGCGCGGCGCCGACAGGCGGGCCGGTCTTCGCTCATGCTGCCCGCGGTCGCTTCAGGCTTGTTTGACGGCCTCGATCGGCTCGGCGTCCTCGACCGGCTGCGGCCCGGTCGGCAGCAGCCTGGCGCGAATCTGCCGCTCGATATCTTCGGCAATTTCCGGGTTTTCGATCAGGAAGTCGCGGGCATTCTCCTTGCCCTGACCGACGCGGTCGCCCTTGTAGCTGTACCACGAACCGGATTTCTCGACGATGCCTTCCTGAACTCCGAGATCGATGATCTCGCCTTCGCGCGAGATGCCCAGACCGTAGAGGATTTCGAACTCGGCCTTGCGAAACGGCGGCGCGACCTTGTTCTTGACGACCTTGACCCGGGTCTCGTTGCCGAGAACCTCGTCGCCCTTCTTGATGGCGCCGATTCGCCGGATGTCGAGCCTGACCGAGGAGTAGAACTTGAGCGCATTGCCGCCCGTCGTCGTCTCCGGGCTGCCGAACATGACGCCGATCTTCATGCGGATCTGGTTGATGAAGATGACGAGGCAATTCGAGCGCTTGATGTTGGCCGTGAGCTTTCTGAGCGCCTGGGACATCAGTCGCGCCTGAAGCCCGACGTGCGAATCGCCCATCTCACCCTCGATCTCGGCCTTGGGCGTCAGCGCCGCGACCGAGTCGATGACGACGAGATCCACGGCGCCGGAGCGGACCAGCATGTCGGTGATCTCGAGCGCCTGCTCGCCCGTATCCGGCTGCGAGATCAGAAGATCGTCGACGTTGACGCCGACCTTGGCGGCATAGACCGGGTCGAGCGCATGCTCGGCATCGACGAAGGCGGCGGTGCCGCCCTGCTTCTGAATCTCGGCGACGACCTGCAGCGTCAGCGTTGTCTTGCCCGAGGATTCAGGGCCGTAAATCTCGACGACGCGCCCTTTGGGCAGGCCGCCGACGCCGAGCGCGATATCAAGGCCGAGGGACCCGGTCGAGACGACCTCTATGTCCCGAGGCGCCGTCGAATCACCGAGGCGCATGACCGAGCCTTTGCCGAACTGCTTTTCGATCTGGCCCAGTGCGGCAGAGAGAGCTTTTTTACGATTTTCGTCCATTAGATGTCCCGTTTGGAGTGTGTGCGCTGCGTGGGGGCAGGCTTAGGATTATTCCACATAACGCAGCAGCGGGCAGCTGCGATTTAGCTGCGGGAAGGGCGGATTTTCAATCTGTCAATGCGTCGCGCAGAGTCGTTATCGCGAGCTCGACCGATTGCCGCCGAACGGCCTCGCGATCGCCCGAGAACTGGACGCTCCGGCTCCAGTCCCGGTCTTGCAGCGACCACGCCAGATGGACCAGCCCGACCGGTTTATCGGACGTATCGCCATAGGGGCCCGCGATGCCGCTGACTGCAATCGCAGCATCGGCCCCCGTGGCGCGGCGCGCGCCGGCCGTCATCTCGAGCACGACGGCTTCGCTGACGGCGCCGTGCACATCGAGCGTCTCCGGTGAGACGCCGAGCAGGGCGACCTTGGCGGCGTTCGAGTACGTAACGAGCCCCGCCTCGAACCATTCGCTCGATCCCGGCACATCGGTCAGGGCCT
The DNA here is from genome assembly GCA_050114575.1 of Gammaproteobacteria bacterium. Classification (GTDB taxonomy): domain Bacteria; phylum Pseudomonadota; class Gammaproteobacteria; order Steroidobacterales; family Rariloculaceae; genus DATCZB01. Next base: position 2,025 of record JASFSD010000006.1, read on the forward strand.
TGGCAATCCAGCCGCCCGTGCAGGATTCGGCTACCGCGAGCTTGAGCTTTCCGGCCAGCAGTTTCTGCCCGAGCCGGTGCGACTGCGTCCAGAGCGCCTGGTCATCGGGTATGGCAACCTCAGTGGGCGGTGTCGTGGCCAATGACTTCCTCGTACAGCTCGAGATAGCTCTCGGTCATGCCTTCGATTGTAAAACGCGACTCGACGGTTCGCCTGGCCTCGACCCCGAGCCGGGCACGGCGGTCCGGGTTTTCGAGTAGATCATGCACGACTCGATACCAGTCGTTACCGGCGTCGGGCGCAACGAGGCAGCCATCGACGCCGTCCTCGATGACGTCGACGATGCCGCCGACAGCCGACGCCACGACGGGCAGGCCGGCGCTCATGGCTTCGAGGACCACGGCGCCGAGCCCTTCGCGACGTGCGGGATGAAGCAGCAGATCGAAGCCCGGGAGGAGCTGGGACCACTCCGGATCAAAACCGCAGAACAGCACGCGCCCCTCGAGGCCGAGCCGCACTGCCTGCGATTCGAGCCTCGCCCTCTGAGGGCCCTGACCGAACAACAACAAGCGGAAGCGAGGCTGGGACGCAACGAGGCGTGCTGCGAGCGGGAGCAGAAAGTCCAGCGCCTTGCGCCGGATGAGCTGCGCGGCCGAAACCGCGATCAGCGCGTCGTCGGGCAGTCCGTAGCGGCGGATGACCCCCGCGCGCGCTTCGGGTTCCGGCTGCAGGCGATTCACGTCAACGGCGCTCGGAATGAGCCGCAGGCGATCCCTGTCGATGCCGGCGCGCTCGAGCTCGGCCCGGACGGCCGACGAAATCGCAACCGTCCGCGAATACGGCCGGCACTTGAAGCGGAGCCAGGCAGCCGGTTCCGCCGATTGCACTCGACGCGTCAGAATCGAGGGTATCCCCGCCGATCGCGCAGCTCTGCCACCGAAAGTATCAGCGCCTCGCCGGGAGTGGACATGGATGACGTCGGGTCTCGCCTCCCGCGCGAGCCGCTGCAGCCTGCGGCTCAAAGAGAGGTCGACGTCGCCGCCCAGACGCAACTCGGCAACCTCTGCGCGCACCCGATCGACGAGCTCGTGACCGGCCATGCAGACGAGCAGATTATCGACGCCCTCATCCGCGAGCCCGTTGATCAGATTGCCAACCTGCCGGGCGCCGCCGTAGAGGTGCCTGCCGGCTTCGAGATGGAGAATCTTCACGCCGGCATGATAGACGATCCGGCGGCTCCCCTCGCTCGCGGATGTGCCTCTGCTGACCGGGGATGACGCCTGTTCCGAAGCGTGTTCCCGTGTCGAGCGCCATGACTAGTTCGCTCCCCCGATCAGCGGCATCCAGGCCATCCTCTTAGGTGCTGTTATCGACAAACTCTACGTTTTCTCGGCTGCGTCGACCTCGTTTCGCGCTTGCCAATGTCTCCAGCTTACTGCAGAGTGCAGAACCACTTCCCGAGAGCAATCGTTTTGCCAGACGCCGATCAAGTCAACGCCGATCAACTCGCTTTTTGGAACGGCGTCGGTGGTGAAACCTGGGTGGCGCGACAACGCCATACCGATATCACTTTGCAGCCCGTCTCGGATGCCCTGGTGGCACATGCTGCGCCAACGAAGGGTGAAAGAGTTCTCGATGTCGGTTGCGGTTGCGGCGCCTCGACGCTGGACTTTGCGCGCGCTGTTGGTCCGACGGGTACCGTGGAAGCTCTGGACATATCCGGACCGATGCTCAGGGAGGCGAAGAATCGTGCAAACGCGGCGGGCATCTCCAACGTCGAGTGGCGGCAGGTGGATGCAGCCACGGCGCCACTGAGCGGATACGACCTTTTGACGTCCATGTTCGGGCTGATGTTCTTCGGGGACCCGGTGGCAGCCTTCGTTCACATGCGAGGTGCCGCGAATCCCGGCGCGCGAATGTCCTTCGTTTGCTGGAGAGCACTCACAGAGAACCCCTGGATGGAGGTGCCGATGCGCGCTGTTGAGCCCCTGCTCCCTCCCCGTCCCCCGGGCAACCCGAATGGCCCCGGCATGTTTGCGTTCGCGGACCCGGCACGAGTATCGCAGATACTCACGGATGCCGGCTGGGCACAGCCGGAGTTCACGGACTTCGACTGCGATCTCGACATCGCCGCTGGACGAGGACTCGACGAGGCGATCATTCAGTCGACCAAGATAGGGGCCGTCAACAGCTGGTTGCGCAATCAGCCTCCGGATACGATCGCCGCTGCTATCGAGTCGCTCCGAAATGCGCTTATGCCATACACAGACGGCTCAGATGTGCGTCTGCACGCGGCGATGTGGTTGGTTGGCAGCACGCTTCCTTGAAGCCGCCAATGGCTGCAGCGGATAAATAGTCAGCGCTCAACGACGACTCGCATCTCCTCGGGAAGGAGCAGCGGTCCATATTGATTGTAGATCGCAACGTCCGCGGCATCGCGACCATGTGCGATTGCGATACGCGCGCCACCGCCGTGCCTCATAGTAGGATCGAAGGTGTACCACTCGCCGCCGATGAACGCCTCGAACCACGCGTGAATATCCATTGGTTCGAGCTCATGAAGGTAGCCCACGACCATTCGTGCAGGAATACAAAGCGCTCGACACAGTGCGATGGCGAGTTGTGCGAGATCGCGGCAAACGCCCTCGCGCCTCTGATTGACTTCGACTGCCGAGACCGGGAACGAACTGCTGCCAGGTGTATAGCGAACACGGTCGTGCACCCATTCTGTGATGGCCTGCACCTGTCCACAGCCAGGCTCGCTTGCGCCGGCCACTTCGGCGGCCATGTCGCTGAACCGGTCGGATTCACAGTACCGGCTGGGTAGCAGATATCCAAGCACCCCGTGGGGCAGATCGGGAATCTCTACAAAGCCGGCATCAGCAGGGGGAGGAGGTCGCTCGTCAACCATCACGTCTGCCGACGTGGAAATCGTGAATTCGCCAAGCGGCGCTACCAAACGTTGACAGAGATTCCCGAAGGCGTCCGCGATCTCAACTACCTGGACTGCCGGTGAAAGCTGATACTCCTCGCGTGCGACCCATTGGCCAGCGCCGCTTCGCGGCCGCAACATGAGCACCATCGGAGTGGGCACCGTGACGTTGAACCGCATCGTACAACTAGCGTGTAGCCACATATTCGCGATGTCTCACCCCCCGGTTCAAGCCGCTCAGCCAATCGACCAGCCTAAGACGATGACGATCGATCAGAAAGAGTCGAAAGCGGTTTCGAGCATATCATCTGACCGCCCGCTTGCCGGCTCAATCGGTCCAGATTTGACATGCCGTCTTGATTCCTTGAATCTTGATTCAGGATTCAGGTGCGTCAGTGAAAGCCCGGAAACAGAAGCGACGAAGCCGTCGAATGTCTGGAGAGCGCAGGCGGTGTCTCCGAGGGGCGCCTGCGTTTCTGGCGCTGGCCTTGACCTCTTCGGCAGCTCTGACCCAACCACTCACCTGCGGCGACATCGAATTCAAGGCGAGCACCATCGAGCGATTCCCGAGCGTCGTGCAGAGTTGTAATTCCGTTGTGGAACGAGACGGCATGCTCTACGTCAGACTGGTGGCCGAAGTGATAACCACCGGAAGCGACACGGTGCTGCTGAACATGAAGGCGCCCGACGGGTCGAGATTCAGACAGGAGTTCAAGCCACCGCCGGGGTTCCGAGCAATGATCAGCGGCACACCGACGCCCGTCGATCGCCTCAGGCGCGGACAGGAAATCCGCCTGTATTTGCCCGAGAGCGACTGGCAAGTGATCACACGCGAATAGCGCAGTGATTCACAGGTCTTTGAACATTATCGTCCCGTCGCGGCCCAAGAGGCGAAAGCCGAACCGTTCGTAAAAGGGGATCGCTTCCCGGTCGACGTCAGACTGAATTCGGAGAGTGTCCGATCTTGTGCTCGTCGGGGTGCGCTTCGTCATAAACGCCGAATCTGCCTCTCGCTTCCCAGAGCACATGCCGTCGAATGGAATGGTAAGCCTCCCATTCCGCAGATGCCTTTGGGGATTTCAGCGAATGAGTCACATCGTCGCGACGGCGATCGAATTCGCAGTCGAAGTGATCGCCGCGACCCGAATCCACATCGTAAGGCAGCAACCATTCGTTGGAGGTCAGTCCCCGAGCGGATTCCCTCGCGGCTCATAAGTCTCGTCGAACCGATCGGGCAGACCGCTGTCGGAGCTGATGTAGCGCTTCGAGATCAGCCACTTGCCGTCGATCTTGACGAGCTCGGAATCCTCGCGGCCCTGCTCGTAAATCCTCGGCGGCTCACCGACGCCAGAATTGAGCACGCCGGTCCAGATCACGTGCGCGGTCGCTTTGTTGCCATTGATCCGGATCACCGGATTGCTGAGCAGCATGTGATTCTGCGGCCGGGGCGCAGCGTCTTCATCGCGACGGGCGCCGCCATAGAGCGCAGCGATCTCTTCGTGCCCGACGGCGATCGTGCCGTCGACGTCGAGCAGCGCATCCTCGGTGAAGTACTCCGACAGCACGTGCCCGCCATTGCCGAGGTCGTAGTAATAGCGCGTCAGGAGATCCTCGATCTGGATTCGATCGAGCAGGGTTGCCATCGTGACTTCCTGCGCCGGCAGCGGCACCGAAAGAAACGTCAATAGATTTACAGCCGCTGCGGCTGTGATACGTCCCGGTTTCATTCGATTTCTCCCCTGGCTTTGGATAGTTGCTCTGTACAGACGATCGCCGGCCTCAATTGGTCGGCACGAGCCGTTCGAGCTCTTCGATCCAGTTCTCGACGATGACCATGCGCGTCTGGCCCGCATTACCCGTCTCGTCCGTGACGCCCTGATTCAGCAACAGGTAACGCCCGGCGTCGGTGCCCGTGTCGTAACCCACCATTCCGCTCAACTGAAAGAGCGGCATGGGGGTCTGTCGGCTGAACGAGGATTCGGTCGTAACGGCCGATTCCATCACCGTTCCCGAGTCGGTAGCGACAAAAACCAGTCGACTGCCGTCGGCCGACCACTTGGGGAGGGCCCCACCCTCACTCGAGACCTGCCACTTGCCGGAATCCACATCGGGGTAAGGGCGCACGAATACTTCGTCCTGGCCCGACTCGTTCGACTGATAGGCGATAAATCGCCCGTCGCGTGAGAGTGCAGGAAAGATCTCGCCGAAAGTCTCCGCGAGCAGCGGGGCCGCCGTGCCATCCGCGACGTTGAGCACGTGGACGTCGGGGCCATTCGCAACAAAAACCACGTTGTCGTCCGCGTCGAGGCTCATCGACTGTCCCAGTGTGGCCTCTGAAGTGACCGACGGATCCGCGAGCAGGGTCTCGATCGTGCCGGTGCCATCCGCGGCGCGCTTGAGGATGCCTTCACCCGCGGAGACATAAATGATGCTCTGGCCGTCCCGTGACCAGATCGGGACGCCCTGATTGCCCGCCTCGAAGGTCAGCCGGGTTAGCGTTCCGGCCGTGAACGACCAGATCCAGATGTCCGCATCACCGTCGGCAGCAATCACGACAGCCGCCCGCGAGTCGTCGGGGGACAGCGCAACCTGCAAGGGCGCACAGTTGCACCTCTGCGCCCCTGTCGGCGTCTCGTTGCCGTCCCGGTCGACCCAGACCAGGCTCGCTGCGCCCGAACCGCCACCGCCGAAAGAAGCCCCGGTGAGGTACACGAGCGTGCCGTCATTAGAGATGCCGTAATTGGCTGCCGCCGTAAACGCGCTCCGGACGAGTCCCTGCACAAGCGGCACGGGACCGCCCGAAACCGTCAGCGTCTCGAGATCGAAGGCTATGCCGAACAGATTGTCCTCGTAGGCATAAACCAGATGTCCCGTTGGCAGGTAGCGCGCATCGCTGCCGCCGCTGAGCACGACTGTCCGCTCACCCGTCGCAAGCGACTGCACGACGATCTCGGCCGGATCCCAGTTACCCAGCTGCCCCACGCTGAAGAGCAACTTGTCGCCGTCCGGCAAAAGCTGTGGGCCGTCCAGCAGTCTGCCATCGGCCTCTGCAGCTATTACGACCTCGGGCGTTCCGCCATTCGCCGAGAAACGGCTGATGGTGTCTCCCGTGCTCCAGAAGATCGTCCCGTCCGAGGTCCAATCCGCGCCTAAAGAGCCAACCATATTGCCGGCCATGATGACGGGCGCGCCACCGCTGATCGAGATGCGCTTGATCGCGCTTGACGGCATCGATTCATAGGCGATCGACTGACCGTCGGGAGAGAAAATGGGATTTCTCAGGTCTTCCTCCGTACCCGGGACGAGCTGTGCCTCAAGCTCACCCAGGCGCCTGAGGTAGAGCCCCTCGGTGGTGTTGAATGCGAAGTGTCGCCCGTCGGGCGACAAGGTGATCGTCCGCGCGCCGTTCCGACGAAAATCCAGACCGGCGGGCACGTGGTAAGCGAAGCGATTGACCGCCAAAGGCACCGGCGGCTCGGGAAGCATCGCGGACCAGACGGCGAGCCCGGCCACCACGGCCATCGCAATCCCGACAGCGGCCGGCAACGCGAAACGCCGGAGCGCAGAGGCGGGCGCAACCGCCGCCTGCTCGATCGATGCCAACGCAACACTCGCCGGCTCGCGCAGAATCTCGTCGATGTCGATACGGACGTCGGCGATGGCATGGTAGCGCTCGCGCGGCCGTTTCTTCAGGCAGCGTTCGAGCACGCGCTTGAGTCGGGGATCGAGGCCGTCGGGCAACAGGCTCCAGTCGGGTTCGAGCCGCAGCACGCCGCCGAGAATATGGGCCACCGACTCACCGCTGAACAGCGCCTGTCCCGTCAGCATTTCATAGAGCACGACACCGAAAGCCCAGATGTCGGCGCGCTGATCCGTTGCCTGGCCGCTCGCCTGCTCCGGCGACATGTAGCCTGCCGTGCCGAGAATCAGACCCTGCTGGGTCATCGCCACGCTCAGCGCCGGCGACTGACCGGGGCTCGCCTCGGCCGGGTCGCCCGAGAAGGCCTTGGCCAGACCGAAGTCGAGCACCTTGACGATGCCGTCGTTGGTCAGCATGACGTTGGCCGGCTTCAGGTCGCGGTGGACGACGCCTTTCTCGTGCGCCGCCTCGAGCGCCGACGCAATCTGCAGCGCGACCTGCAAGGCGTCGTCGACGGTGAGCGGCCCGGCCTTGAGCTTCTCCTCGAGGGTACTGCCCTCGACCAGCTCCATCGCGATGTAGAGCGTGCCCTCTTGCTCGTCGAGACCGTGAACCGAGGCGATGTGGGCATGGTTCAGGGAGGCGAGCAGTTTCGCTTCGCGCTCGAACCGGGCCAGCCGATCCGGATCGTCGGCCAGTCCCACCGGCAGCGTCTTGATCGCGACCTCGCGGCCGAGCTTGGTATCGGTCGCCCGATAGACCTCGCCCATGCCGCCGGCGCCGATCTGGCCGGTGACGTCGTAGATTCCGAGTCTCGTGCCCTCAGACAGTGACACGCCTGGATAGCCCCCTCATCTGGATAGCCCCCGCATCGCGATATCAGGCTCGCCTTATTGTTCTTGATTAGGCCGGATTCTACTCGATCGAACGACCGACGCCCGGGTGCGGCGGAATAAAGATAACGCTATGGGCCTGCAGTCGGCTCCGGCGGACTCAAAGAATACAGCCGCACCTCCGGGTTGCTGCCCTCGAGCTCCTGGATCGCGAGCGACTCGGTGCCGCGCCTGACCTGAAGCTCGAACGGAACCGACTCGCGGCCGAGGAGGCGGTCGAAGGCGGCAGCCGCCATGAGTTCATCCACTTCGGGCACGGGATCGGGTTCCGGGACCGAGAGGAATGCAACGACGGCAATGATCGCAACCGACAGAGCGGCCACGGGCCCGAGCCACCAGGCATCGATCCCGCGGCGGGGTCGCCCGGCGGCAAGACCGGCACGCAACCTGGCCGCCCCGCCGGGAGGCGGCTCGAGCTCGCGAAATGCCTGATCCCTGTCAATCCTCATGCCATTCGACTCCCCGCGCCGCGAGCCGCTCTCGGAGCATGGCAAGCGCGCGATTGCGTCGCGATCCGACGGTCCCCTCCCTTATCTCCATGACCTCGGCGATTTCCTTGTAGCTCAAGCCGCCAAGCTCGCTCAAGAGGAGAACCTGCCGCAGCGGTTCCGCAATACCGGCGAGCGCTCCTCTGAGCTCGCGTGCTGCGAGCATGTCTTCTTCGCCCGCTGGACCCGCATCGGCTCCCGTCGCCGCGAAAGGAACGAAGCGCCAGATGCGTTGCCGCCGTGCCCGATTGCTCGCGAGCCGAAGCGTCGTTCGGAAGATCAGCGCCTTGAACCCCGCAGGCTCGATGCGGTGGCGGATACGCCAGCAGCGCAGAAACGCCTCCTGCACGACGTCCCGGCTTTCGTCCGCGTCCCAGAGCCACCGGTAGACGACGTTGTATAACGGCTTCTCAAACGTCTTGTACCACTCAATCCATTGCTCTTCTTCCGGGCCGGGCATCAGCACATCCCTGCGGAGCCCGGCTGAAGCTTCACGTTCCCCGCAGCAGTTGCGCGCGCCCGGCGATCAATTGTCTTCCGGCCAATTCACGATGAGCGCCAGCACGCCATCCTCCACCAGCTGTGCGGACGTCCCCGCCCCGAGCACGACAAATTCACCTCGGGTGAGCGCGAGCTGAATATGCAGCTCCTGGAATTCGTGCTCGATGGTGAGCGTCGCATTGATCCTGTCTTCCTCGCCGCTGGCAAAGGCCTGCTGAACGATTTCCCACCGGTCATTCTCGAACACGCCGACTTCCCCGCTCATGGACGACAGCATAGCGGCATCGAGTATCTCGAAACCGAGGTCGCCGTGAACGTCTTCGAGCTCACGGACGACATCGTCGAGCGTCGACGGCAGATCGCTCGCATCCTCTGCGCCTGCCACGCCGTGCAGAACCCAGTAACGCAACCGGATGGTCGGCGTCGGTTCCGGCTCTTTGCTTGCGATCGCCTCGAGCACGGCCCTGATCTCTTCCTGCCGCGCGTCTGAATAAGTGTCCACCAGAATCTGGCCGGTCGGCAGCAACTGCACGCTCCCGCCGAACTCGCGCATGTCGACGTCGAGCATTCCCGAGAGGATGTCGACGACCTCCTGCCGGTATGCGGGACGCACATCGTAGATCTCCGTCGCCGCCTGCGCCTGGAGGCTGGCAGTCACAAGGCATGCAGCGAGCGGTATGCGCAAAGACTTCATCGGTTTCTCCGTCGTGTGGTCTCAGGTATTGATACACACGAGCATCGATATCCTTCCGACCCGATTCAGAAAACTGTCAGAATTTTAATAAAATGAAAGTTGACTTTTATATTATTCAACTCCAGGATATAGCATATGGATACGAGAGATCTGCCCGGCTGGGTGCTGGGGCTCGACGATGCCGACCTGCAGCTGATCCGGCGCCTCGTCCTGGCGTCGGGCTCGCTGAAACAGCTCGCGGCAGACTACGACGTCTCGTATCCGACGATTCGAGGGCGGGTCGACAAGCTGATCGAGCGCATGCAGCTGCTCGACGCCAATGCCGACGACGACGCGCTCGAGGCGAAGATCCGGCTCCTGGTCGCGGCGGGTGACATGGAGCTCTCGCTCGGCAAGGAAATTCTCAAGCTGCACAGAAGCAGCAAAGGAGCAAGGCAATGAATGAATGGTTCGGGCCCGAGGTGGCGCGCTGGTTTTCCCTGTTGTCCCTGATGAGTCTGGTTGCGATCACGTCGATCTGGATCCAGCGAGGCCAGCACAAGAAGCTCGTAACGGGCATCTACGTGGTGTGCCTTTCCATCGGCGGCCTGTTTCTCGGCGCGAGCGTGCTGGCCCGGATCCTGGAACAGCCGAGCTACGTGGTCCGGCCGCTGCTGGTCACCGGTATCGTTGTCACTGTCTGTTTCGCGGCGACCCTGCCGGTGATGCGCAAGGGTTATGCCGAAGCCGAGGAGCGCAAGATCCTGGCCAAGGACCTCTGACCGGCCATTTCCGTTCACCGCAGCTCCCCGCTATGCAATACTCGAATCGACCGGGAATTCGGAGTTTCAGGGGAAGCGAATGACTGAGCAGAAAGAAAACAAGACCGAGATCGACCGACGCATCTTCGACCTCTATGACGAGTATTGCCACGGCCGGATCGATCGGCGTGAGTTCCTCGCCCGCTCGGCGGCAATCACCGTCGGCGGTGTCTCGGCGCTCTGGATGGCGCAGGCGCTCATGCCGCGCTACGCCGAGGCGCAGACGATCTCGTTCACCGATTCCCGCATCAAAGCGAACTACGTCGAGTACGACTCACCCGGCGGCACCTCGGGCACGATGCGTGGTTATCTCGTGCAGCCGACGGGCGAGGGACCCTTCCCGTCCGTGCTCGTCATGCACGAGAACCGAGGACTGAATCCGCACATCGAGGACGTCGCCCGCCGCGCGGCTGTCGCCGGTTTCCTCGCGCTCGCGCCCGACGGCCTGGCGCCGGTCGGAGGCTATCCGGGCAACGACGACGACGGCCGCACGCTGCAGCGCAGCCTGGTGCCGGCCGAGCTCGACCAGGACATGATCAACAGCGCCCGCTTTCTCAAGGCTCACGAGCTCTCCAACGGGCGGCTCGGCGCGACCGGATTCTGCTGGGGCGGCGGCATGACCAACCGGCTGGCCGTCGAGCTCGGCAGCGATCTGGATGCCGGTGTGCCGTTCTACGGCGCGGCCCCGCCGAGCGAAGACGTCGGCCGCATCGAGGCCGCCATGCTGATCATCTATGCCGGGACCGATGCGCGCATCAACGCCATGTGGCCGGATTATCAGGCGGCGCTCGAGCGGAATGGCGTCGACTACGACGTCGAGATGTACGACGGTACACTGCACGGCTTCCACAACAACTCGACGCCGCGATACAACGAGACGGCCGCGCACCTCGCATGGAACCGGACCATTGGTTTCTTCCGCGAGCACCTGAGCTAGCGTTCAGGATGACGGCGGCAGTGACCGGGCAACCGGCGTCCGCCCTTTTCACCGACTCGACCCGGCGGACAGGACCGTGACCGAAGCGCACACACCCATGATGCAGCAGTATCTGCGCATCAAGGCGGAGCATGCCGATACGCTCCTGTTCTATCGCATGGGCGATTTCTACGAGCTCTTCTACGATGACGCGCGGCGCGCCGCCAAACTCATCGACATCACCTTGACCCAGCGCGGCAAGTCGGCCGGCGAGGCCATTCCGATGGCCGGCGTCCCGGTTCACGCCGTCGACAACTACCTCGCACGCCTCGTCAAGCTCGGCGAGTCGATTGCGATCTGCGAGCAGATCGGCGAGCCGGGAAAGACCAAGGGGCCGATGGAGCGCGAGGTCGTGCGCGTCATTACCCCGGGCACGCTGACCGACGAAGCCCTGCTGCCGCAGCGCGAGACGCGGCTCCTGGCGGCGCTGGTGCTCAAACCCGGCATCGGGCTCGCCTGGCTCGACCTTGCCGGCGGCCGCATGGGCCTGATGGAGCTGCCGGATCTCGTCTCGCTCGCCGGCGAGCTCGAGCGGCTGAATCCGGCCGAGTGGCTCTTTGCCGAAGGCACGGAGTTGCCCGAGTGGCTCGGGCAGCTGCCCGGAGCCCGCGAGTATCCGCCCTGGCACTTCGACACCGAGACCGGACGCCGGCTCCTGACCGAGCAATACCGGACCAGCTCACTGGCAGGGTTCGATGCCGACGACGCCAGCCACGGTATCGCCGCCGCCGGCGCTCTGCTGCAGTACGCCCGGGATACGCAACGCTCGGCCGTGCCGCACATTCGTTCGCTGGTCCGTGAGCGCCATGACCAGGGCCTGATTCTGGATGCGCCGACACGCCGCAATCTCGAGCTCGAGCATGGCATCGCCGGCCGCAACGAGCTGACGCTCGCGGGCATCATGGACCGGTGCAGGACGCCGATGGGCAGCCGTCTCTTGCGCGGCTGGCTGAATCGGCCGATACGCGATCGGGAGGTCCTCATCGCGCGCCAGGACGCGATCGCAGCACTCATGTTCGGCGCAACCGAAGTGCCCGTCGGCCGATCGCTCGAAGGCTTCGGCGACCTCGAGCGGATTCTCGCCCGCGTCGCGCTCAAGTCGGCCAGGCCGCGCGATCTGGTTCAACTCAGGGAAGGCCTGGCAAAGCTGCCCGGGTTGAAGGCGCAGCTCGCGGCGTTCGACTCTCCGCGCCTGGCCGCGCTCGACGATGCCTGCTCGCCACACGAGAGCGAGCACGCGTTGCTGGCGAAAGCCATCGTCGACGAGCCTCCCGCGGTGCTCAGGGACGGCGGCGTCATCGCCGCAGGCTATGACGCGGAGCTCGATGAGCTCAAGCAGGCGAGCGCGAGCGCGGACAGCTTTCTCGATGCGCTCGAAACGCAGGAGCGCGAGCGCACCGGAATCCAGACGCTCAAGGTCGGCTACAACAAGGTGCACGGGTTCTTCATCGAGGTCAGCAAGAGCCAGGCGAAGAGCGCGCCCGAGGACTACATCCGCCGGCAGACGCTGAAAGGCGCCGAGCGCTTCGTCACGGCCGAGCTCAAGAGCTTCGAAGACAAGATTCTGAGCTCGCGAGAGCGCGCGCTGAAGCGCGAGAAATGGCTCTACGACAATCTGCTCGAGGAGCTCGGCGAGGCGCTCGCCGGATTGCAGCACAGTGTCTCCGCCGTCGCCGAGGTCGACGTGCTGGCCAATCTCGCGGAACGTGCCATGACGCTCGAACTGATTCGCCCCGTGCTCGTCGAGCCCGGCCGCATCTCGTATCGGGGCGGTCGCCATCTCGGCGTCGAGGCCGCCGCGCAGCACGCATTCGTGCCGAACGATCTCGAGCTCGACCCGAACCGGCGCATGCTGATCGTGACCGGCCCCAACATGGGCGGCAAATCGACCTACATGCGCCAGACGGCCTTGATCGTGATTCTGGCGCAGATAGGCAGCTTCGTGCCCGCCGAGTCGGCCGAGATCGGCCCCGTGGACCGGATCTTCACGCGCATCGGTGCGGCCGACGACGTCAGCGGAGGCCGCTCGACGTTCATGGTCGAGATGAACGAGACTGCGACGATCCTGAACTCGGCGACTTCCGAGAGCCTGATCCTGATGGACGAGATCGGGCGCGGCACGAGCACCTTCGACGGCCTCTCCCTGGCCTGGGCCGCAGCGCGCTTCATTGCCCGTGAGATCGGCGCGCTGACCCTGTTTGCGACGCACTATTTCGAGCTGACGGCATTACCCGACGAGCTGCCGGCCACGGCCAATGTGCATCTCGACGCGACCGAGCACAAAGGCGAGCTCGTGTTTCTGCATCGGGTCAAAGAAGGTCCGGCCAATCAGAGTTATGGCCTCGTGGTTGCCGGTCTCGCCGGCGTGCCCGGAGCCGTTATCGACGAGGCCAAGCAGTACCTGGCGTCACTCGATGACGCGCAGGCGAGCTCGATGGCGCTCGGTCCGCAGCGCTCACTGAATTTCGTTTCGGCTGACGACAGCGTCGCCGGACGCGCGATCGACGCGGGCACAGGGCGCGACGCCGCCTCCGGGAGCGACCCCGCGGCTGCGGCGCTCAAGGAAAAGCTGGCTGCGCTCGACGTCGACGCGCTTTCGCCGCGCGATGCGCTCGGCCTGCTTTATGAGCTGGTCGCAACTGCCAGAGATTGAAAGCAGGCTGACCCTCTGAGATCGGATGCGCGCGCGCTCGCCCTGGCACCGGGATGCGCTCGGCTACTCGATCCTGCCTCAGGCGAAGCGGCCGTGGCGCAGGAAGTGAATGGTCTGCCGCGCAACGTCCGCGTCGAACAGCATCTGAGTATGCGTAACCGGCAGCGTGATATGTGCCGTCGCACCGGGTAGTTGCGTTTCCTCGACGGCGACCGTGCCATCACTCCGATCGGGCAGGGCATCGACCAGCCTGCCGATACCGACGTTCCGCGTGCCGGCAATGATGCCGACTTCGATGTTCTGATCCCAGCGTTCGATGCCGCCGCGATCGATGTGCTCACCGAGGCTCCGCCCAACGACCTTGCGGCCGAGCTCGGTGCCGCCGACGCGGCTCGCAACCTGACTGCCCGTCAACGGCGAGCCGAGACAAACCACGCGGCCAACGTGCCTGGCACGACTCCGGGCCAGCATGCGCAGCGTGACGACGCCGCCGAGACTGAAGCCGACGAAGTGCAGCCTCGTGCAGGCGATGCTGTCGGCGAAGCGGCCGAGCTTCAGCACGTTCTGCTCCAGCGTTCCGCGCAAGGTCGGAAACCGGAACAGGTGTGGAGCGAACCCGGCATTGTCGAGGCGGATTCTGAGCAGCTTGGTCTCGACGCCGGGGAACCAGAGGCCGTGAGCAACGATGACGGCTTCGCTCATCGGGTTCGCCCCCGGCGCTGCAGTCTCTCGAGGCCCTCCCGGTTGGTCCACGACGACACCGTGTCGATCGCCTCGCCGAGCTCGAGCCAGCGATACGCGCGATGCTCGGCCGGATTCAGCTCGATCTCGCGCGCTTCGGGAATCTCCAGGTACCAGAGGTGCTCGGTGTTCTCAGCGACATCGGGCGCGTAGCGGTCACGCCACTCCGGCAGGATGGGGAACCTGCGCGTCACGCCGGCGTCGGAGAGATTCGCCGGATCGAGCCCGGTCTCCTCGCGCACCTCGCGGGCAGCCGTCTCGGCTGGCGTCTCGTCCCAGCGGAGTGTCCCCGTGACCGACTGCCAGAACCCTTCGGGCCGCACGCGCTCGAGCAACAGGCATTGGAGCGCCGGCGTGTAGACGATGACCAGAACCGACTCCGGCCGGTTGAACGCCTGCTTCTGAGCGGCTCGCTCAGTCACCCGCCGGCTTGCGCAGCCGCAGGCTCAGCTCCCTGAGCTGGGCCGCATCGACCGGCGAGGGCGCGCCCGTGAGCAGATCGTTGGCCGTCTGCGTCTTGGGAAACGCGATGACGTCTCGGAGGCTGGTCGCCCCGGCCATGAGCATGACGATTCGATCGAGCCCGAAGGCGATACCGCCATGCGGCGGGCAACCGTAGTTCAGCGCCGCCAGCAGGAACCCGAACTTCGCTTCGGCCTCCTCGGCGCCGATGCCGAGTATCTCGAGCACCGCCGCCTGCATCTCGCTCGAGTGAATCCGGATCGAGCCGCCGCCGATCTCGTTGCCGTTGAGCGTCATGTCGTAGGCGGCGGACATGGCCGTGCCGGGCGACACCTTGAGCTCATCGGCCGTGACATCGTGCGGCCGCGTGAACGGATGATGCACGGCGTCCCAACCACCATCGCCATTGTCGAGGAACATCGGAAAGTCGACGATCCACAACGGCGACCAGCCTTCACCGCCGAGGCCGCGATCGTTGCCGAGCCGCTCGCGCAGCGCGCCGAGGGAATCGTTGACGACCGTGCTCTTGTCCGCACCGAAGAAGACGAGGTCCCCGTTCTCGGCGCCGGTTCGTTCGAGTATCTGCTCGATGGCCTCGTCGGGAAGAAACTTGAGGATCGGTGACTGCAGGCCTTCGCGTCCGGCGCCGACGTCGTTGATCTTGATGTAGGCCAGGCCCTTGGCGCCGTAGCGCCCGACGAAGGCCGTGTAGTCGTCGATCTCCTTGCGCGTGAGCTCTCCGCCTCGTGGCAGCCGCAGCGCGGCAACGCGGCTCGCCGGATCCGCCGCAGGGCCTGCAAACACCTTGAACTCGACCGATTCGAGAAGATCGCCGACTTCGACGAGAGTCAGCGGATTGCGCAGATCCGGCTTGTCGCTGCCGTAGGTTTCCATCGCTTCGACGTACGCCATGCGCGGGAAAGGCTGTGGCAGCTCGACGTCCAGCACCTGCCGGAAGCAGTGCCGCATCAGGTCCTCCATCATCGTCATGATGGCTTCCTGATCCATGAACGAGGTTTCGATGTCGAGCTGGGTGAACTCCGGCTGCCGGTCCGCGCGCAGATCCTCGTCGCGGAAGCGTTTGACGATCTGGTAGTACCGGTCCATGCCCGACATCATCAACAGCTGCTTCATGAGCTGCGGCGACTGCGGCAGCGCGAAGAAGCTGCCCGAGTGCGTGCGGCTCGGCACGAGGTAGTCGCGCGCACCCTCGGGCGTCGTCTTGGTCAGCATCGGGGTCTCGATGTCGATGAACCCCGCCTCGTCGAGAAACTCGCGCAGCGCGCGGGTGATCGAATGCCGCAGCCGGATATTGCGCTGCATCTCCTCGCGCCGCAGATCCAGGTAACGGTAGCGCAGGCGAATTTCCTCGCTCGCGGGCTCGTCGTGGTGAAACGGCGGCGTCTGAGCGCGGCTGTATACCTCGAGCGTCTCGGCCACGAGCTCGACCTCGCCGCTCGCGATCTTGTCGTTGATCATGCCTTCGGGCCGATCGCGCAGCCGGCCGCTGACGCCGAGCACGTATTCCCCTCGAACCCGCTCGGCTTCGGCAAAAATCTCGGCCTGGTCGGGATCGAATACGACCTGCAGCAGACCGCTGCGGTCCCTCAAGTCGATGAAAATGACCCCGCCATGGTCGCGACGGCCGTGAACCCATCCGGCAACCGACACGGTGTCGCCGATCAGTGACCGGTCAATCTGACCGCAGTAGTGGCTGCGCATCGACATGGGCTTCGCGGCTCGGGCAGGGTTGGGAAAGGTGGCGGATGTTAAGGCGTCGTCGGAGGCTCTGCAAGCGCGCTCCCCGGATGCAGCGCGCTCCACTTCGGCACCACGACGCCGAGCGAGATGATGAGCTTCAATGCGTCGTCGACGGCCATATCGAGCTCGACCGTGTCTTTGCGCGGCACGAAGAGCATGAACCCGGAGGTCGGGTTCGGCGTCGTCGGCAGAAACACGGTGACGACCTCTTCGCCGGTCCTGTGCTGGACCTCGCGGGGATTCTCCGACGTCAGAAAGCAGAGGCTGTAAAGGCCTGGACGCGGATATTCGATCAAGAGAACTTTCTTGAACGACGTCCCATCCTCGCTGAACACGATCTCGGCGAAGTGCTTGACCGCGCCGTACACGGAACGCACCAGCGGTATACGATCCAGGATCCGCTCGTACATATGCACCAGTCGGCGCCCGATCAGGTTGGCGCCCAGGAAACCGGTGATCAGCAGGATGACGATGGCGAGGATGGCGCCGACGATGGCAGGGATCTGCCCTGGGATCCAATCCGGCCACCAGACCCAGTTCTGTGGCTGATAATTGGCCGGCAACAAGCCGAGCCCGCGGTTCATCAGGCTCAGCAGAAGCGAGAAGATGAATACCGTGGCCGCCAGCGGCACCCAGATCAGAAGACCCGCGACGAGA
>JASFSD010000007.1:0-18798 GCA_050114575.1 Gammaproteobacteria bacterium
CGCGAGCAGCACAAACTGCTCAGCCAGAGGCTGCAGGATCTTCTGATCGCGCCACGGCCCGAGTTCCTTGCCACCAATGACGAACGCAGGACGAGTGCCGAGCTCGATGCCATCGAGCAGGCGCTGGCTGGCGCCTCTGGTGCCGAGGCCGAGGCAATGAGGGATCGCGTGCACCGGCTACGCGGTGCGCTCATGTGGACGCTCGAGACCGCATATCACGAAAGGCTGACGGATTTCGATCACAACCTGCGTGACCTGCAGGCCGAGATCGACGAAATGACGAAGCAATACGATGCCTTCGTCCGGGCGCGGCAGGCCGCCGTGCACAGTTACGAGGGCTACTCGGTTCCGATCCGGAGGCTGCGCACACGCGTCGACAGCGCGGCGGCGAACATCGATCGATTGATGTCGCGCCAGGGTTACATCCTCGAGCGTGTCGCCGTCAATGAGTTGCTGGTGAGGCGCGACCGTTTGAATCTCTATCGCGATCAGGCGCGGTTTGCGCTGGCTGACAGTTATGACCGTGCGACCAAGGCGCAGGAAGCCGCGTTAGAGCTGGGCCCCGCTGCGGACGACGTGCCCGAGGCGGACGAGATCGTGGGTGAGGCGAGATGAAGCGGCGCGCGCTGGCATTGATCTTCACCGGTGCGGTGCTCGCGAGCTCCTGCGCCACGGGCCCCGACAGCGCGGGCACCCTGGCCGAGCTGCACCGGGAGCGGAGCGACACCAGTGAGATCGACGTGGCGAATACGCTCGAGCTCGCGATGCAGAGTTATCGCCGCTTTCTCGAGGAGACACCGGACAGCACGATGACGCCCGAGGCCATGCGGCGTCTGGCCGATCTGAAGATCGAGCAGCAATTCGGGATCATGGGCGATGGCGAGATCATCGAGCTGCCCGCCCCGGAACTCTCGACACTCGATCCGCGCCAGCAGCAGGCGGCTACGAACAGCGGGGACTTCGCCGACCTCAGCGAGTCCGATGAGGCCTTCGAGCAGCGCACGACGAGTGAATTCGAGTTCGAGCCATTCAGTGCCTCGAACGAGCTCGACCTGCCGCCGGGGGCCATCGACCCGGCTTTGAGCGGCCCGCTCGAGGCCATCCAGATTTATCAGCGGCTCCTGGCAGAGTATCCGCGCTACGAGCGCGCCGATCAGGTGCTGTACCAGATGGCCCGCGCCTATGACGAGGTCGGTCAGCCGGACGATGCGATGGCGGTCATGGATCGTCTGGTCAGCGAGTACGGCTACTCCAATTACCTCGACGAGGTGAACTTCAGGCGCGGTGAATACCTGTTTACCCGCCGTAAGTTCCGCGATTCCGAGGCCGCCTACGAGTCCATCCTGGCATTGGGAGAGGAGTCGCCTTACTACGAGCTCGCGCTCTACAAGCTCGGCTGGGCGCTCTACAAGCAGGAGTTCTACGACGAGGCGCTCGAGCGATTCATGGCGCTGCTCGACTACAAGGTCTCGATCGGTTACGACTTCACGCAGAGCACGCCTGACACGGCGTCCGAGGGCGAAACTCAGCTCGCGTCAGAGGATGACTCCGATGGCGCATCGGTCGCGGAAGCGGGCACGGAGTCCGCAGCTCAAACTGGTGCCGAGGCAGATCCCGAAGCCGCTGGCGAGGCTCTTGCTGAGGCGGGCGACGAGCCCGAGGCGGCAACAACGGGGGACGAAACCCGCGTCGCCGACACGTTCCGCGTCATCAGTCTGAGCTTCTCGAATATCGGCGGACCGGAGGTGGTCAGCGAGTTCTTCGCCGCGTCGGGCCGGCGCCCCTATGAAGATCGGATCTACGCCAACCTCGGTGAATTCTATCTCGACAAGCTGCGTTATCAGGACGCCGCCGCCGTCTACGAGTCCTTTGTCGAGCTCAATCCTTACCATCGCGTCGCGCCGCGGTTCAGCATGCGCGTCGTCGATATCTACGGCGAGGGCGATTTCCCGCTCCTCGTGGTCGAGGCCAAGAAGGACTTCGCGACCAAGTACAGCCTCGGGAGCGAGTACTGGACCTACTTCGACAGCGCCGAGTCTCCGGAAGTGCTGGGCTATCTCAAGACCAACCTGACAGATCTGGCAACGCACTATCACGCGCTCTACCAGGACGAGACCCTGGAAGAGGAGCGGTCGGACAACTTCAACGAGGCCTCTTACTGGTACCGCGAGTTTCTTGCGTCGTTCACCAGCGATCCGGAGTCGCCGTCGATCAATTATCGGCTGGCCGATCTCCTGCTCGAGAACGAGGACTTTGCCGCTGCCGCAACCGAGTACGAGCGCACGGCTTACGAATACGACGCCCATGACAGCGCGGCCGAAGCTGGTTATGCGGCAATTTTCGCTCATCGGGAAAATCTGAAGGTCGTCGACGAATCGGCCGAGTCCGTTGCCTTGCGGGCGACGGTGGACAGCTCGCTGCGGTTCGCCGATGCATTCCCGGAGCACGAGAACGCCGACATCGTGCTCGGTGCGGCCGCGGACGATCTCTACGAGATGAACGATCTCGAGACCGCCATCGTTGCCGGCACCAATCTCATCGAGCGCTATCCGGAATCGGATGCCGATCTGCGCCGCGCCGCGTGGACGGTGGTTGCGCACTCGTCGTTCGACCTCGAACGATATCCGGAAGCGGAAAGCGCGTACATCAGCGTGCTCGATTTCGTGCCCGAGGAAGACGAGGAGCGCGAGAGCCTGGTGGACAACCTGGCGGCTTCGATCTATCAGCAGGGTGATGCGGCGAACGAGGCCGGGGATTACCGCGCGGCCGCGGATCACTTTCTCCGGATTCGGGCGGTTGCACCTTCGTCGGCGATACGGTCTTCTGCCGAGTACGACGCGGCGGCGGCACTGATTCGGCTCGAGGACTGGGCCAGCGCCGGCACCGTGCTCGAGGATTTCCGCGACGCTTTCCCGGAGCACGAGCTGCAGGGCGAAGTGACCAAGCAGCTCGCGTCAGTTTACCGTCAGGCCGGCGATCTCGATCGCTCGGCGCTCGAGTACGAGCGGGTTGCCGCGGAGGCCGACGACCCCGAGTTGACGCGCGAGGCTCTGTTGCTGGCCGGAGAGCTCTACGAAGACGCGTCTTCCGTCGATAGCGCGCTGGCTGTGTATCTGCGCTATCTGGAGAGCTTTCCGCGGCCGCTCGACATCGCCCAGGAGACTCGTAACCGCGTCGCGGGAATGTACGACGAGCGCGGAGCGCAGGACCAGTACCGCGACATGCTCGGCGAGATCGTCGCTGCCGACCGGACGGCTGGAGCTGACCGTACCGATCGCAGCCGTTTCCTCGCGGCGCAATCGGCTCTCGTCCTCACCGAGGATCTGTTCGACCAGTTCGTCGCGGTCCAGCTGACCCAGCCTTTCGACGTCAGTCTCGCGAACAAGCGCGAGCGCATGGATGAGGCTCTGGCCGCCTACGAGGGTCTCGTCGAGTACGAGATCGGTGAAGTGACGGCAGCGGCGACATTCTATATCGCCGAGATCTACTTCGATTTCAGCCAGTCGCTGCTCGAATCCGAGCGACCCGACGATCTGACATCGGCGGAGCTCGTCGACTACGAGCTTGCCATCGAAGAGGAAGCGTTCCCGTTCGAGGAGCGCTCGATCGAGGTGCACGAGCAGAATTACGATTTGATCGCGGCCGGCGTATTCAATCCCTGGGTGGAGCGAAGCCTCGCCAAGCTGGCCGAGGTCATGCCGGGCCGCTACGCGAAGTCTGAGATCAGCAGCGGGTTCATGGGCACGCTCGACGTCTACGCCTACCAGTCGCCGGGCCTGCCCGCTGGTGAGGCGGACGTCACAGGGGATGCCGAGTCCATTCAGATCGGCCAGACCCAGGTGGCGGAGTCGGGAGATCGCGATGAGTTTTGAGCGACGGCATATCGCCTCGAGCGCGGCGCTGGCCCTGTCTCTGTCACTGCTGGTGTCGGGTTGCGCCATGCAGCTCGGCGGCGGCTCGGCGACGAGTGGTGAACGACCGAGCGAGTCGACGAGTCGTGCGGAGCAGACGAGCCGGACGGAGTCGCCGAGCACGGTTGCCGTCGAGCCAGCCGAGACCTCTGAGCAGGAGGTGTCGGGGCCGGATAGCGTGATTGCGGCCATTCTCGCCGAGCGTCGGCGCGGAGACTATCCAGAGATCGAGCTCTGGGAGTCGGGCTTCACGATCACGGAGCGCTCCCGCATCGGCAGCCAGGCGCGCACCGACTACGAGCGGGCTTTGAGTCTCCTCAACCAGCAGCGCTACGCCGAGGGCATTGCGGTGCTGGAAACAGTGACGGCCGCGGCGCCCGATGTGACGGCTCCGTATGTCGATCTCGGGCTGGCATACGGCCAGGTCGGGGATCTCGAGCAGGCCGAGCAGGCGCTCGCGACGGCGGATCTGCTGAGCCCCAACAATCCGATCATCAAGAACGAGCTCGGCATCGTGTACCGCAAGAGCGGCCGCTTTGCCGAGGCCCGGGCGAGCTACGAGAGCGCTCTGGCCGTCTATCAGGGTTATCACTTTGCACAGCGCAATCTTGCGGTGCTCTGCGACCTCTACCTCGCGGACCTCGAATGCGCACTGGCGAACTATCGGGCCTATCTCACTTCGGTCGGAACTGACCCGGAAGTCGAGATCTGGGTGGCTGATCTCGAGAATCGTCTCGGGCGATGAGGAGAAAAGACATGCGTACTGCTATTGCCTTGACGCTCCTATTGGCGACGGTCGCGGCGGCGCAGGAAGAGGCGGCGGAGCCCGCGAGCGCGGAGCCGGAGGCCACCGTGGCACAAGCTGCGGCAGAGCCCGGTGCCCCGCGGACGCTGTCGGGCATGTCGATTCTCGGCAACGAGGAGGCGCCGAAGTCGCTCGTCATCGTCCCTTGGAAGAGCTCGCAGCTCGGTGACGGCCTCGGTATCTCGAATGCGCTGGATCAGAGTCCGCGCGCTGTGGACAAGGAAGTTTTTATGCGTGAGCTGCATTTTCACGAGCTGCGATCTAGCGGCAGCGAGTGAGTGTGGCGCATGTTTCGACACGGGAATCATAACTTGGATGTTTGTGTAGCGAGGGTTCAGTAATGGACATTTTTTATTCGATCGTAGGTTTCTTCTCCACTGGCGGTATGTTCATGTATCCCATTCTGATCGTGTTTGCGGTCGGCGTGGCAATCGCCGTCGAGCGCTATGTCACGCTGACGATGATCACGCAGAAGAATCAAAGTGCCTGGGAGGAAATCCAGCCGGTTCTGAAGCGCGGTGACTTCGATACGGCGCGTCAAATGACCAGGCAGGACGAATCGACCATCGGGCAGCTGCTCAATATGGGTCTCGCACGTCAGGGCGCCGTTCGCCGCCGCGAGGACATCGAGATTGCGATGGAAGAGAGCATGATGGAGATCGTGCCGCAGCTCGAGAAGCGTACGCCTTACGTCGCGCTGGGCGCGAATATCGCAACGCTGCTCGGTCTGCTCGGTACCATCATGGGCCTGATCCAGGCATTTACCGCCGTCGCCAATGCGAACCCGGCCGAGAAGGCGGACCTGCTCTCGGCCAGTATCTCGGTCGCGATGAACACGACGGCTTTCGGCCTCATGGTGGCGATTCCGCTGCTGGTCACGCATACGATCCTGACCTCTAAGACCGGCCAGATCGTCGATGGGCTCGAGATGGCGACGGTCAAAGTGCTGAACGTCATCACCTCGACGTCCAAGCGTCAGGCCGCGGCGGAGGCGTAAGAGCCATGTCCAGAAGGCACCATTACCGACGGCGCGACAAGCAACCGGCGGAACTCGACGTCACGACCTATCTCAATCTCATGGTCGTGCTGGTGCCGTTCCTGCTGATTACGGCGGTCTTTTCGCGGCTCGCCATCGTCGAGCTGAACCTGCCGAGCGAGAACGGTGGCCCGAGTTCGGACGCGCCCGCATTCCGGGTCGAGGTCATCGTTCGCGACCAGGGCCTGGAGATCGGCAACGGCTCTGCAGTGATCGCGGCGATACCGAATGTCGAGGACGGATACGATCTGCCGCGGCTGTCCGACTACATGGTCGAGCTGAAGCGGGAATATTCGGACATCGAAGCGGCATCGGTGCTGCTCGAGCCGCAGATACCGTATGACTACCTGATTCAGGTCATGGATGTCGTCAGAAGCGTCGAGGTTCCTGTAGAAGACGAACGGGAATTCGCAGTTGCCGCGTTGTTCCCGAATATTTCGATTGGAGAGGCGCCATGAAAGATACCCGTCGCATTAAACGGATGGCCCGTAACAAGACCGGTATACCCAAGATCAACCTGACGTCGCTGATGGACGTGTTCACGATCCTGGTCTTCTTCCTGCTGGTCAACTCCGGTCAGGAAACCATGGACGCGCCGAACGACGTCGTGCTGCCGGAATCGACGGTAGATGCCGCACCGAAGGAAACGGTCGTGATCTTCGTCAGCCCCGAGCAGGTCGTGGTACAGGGGAAGCCGGTGATCAGCATGGACGATCTGCTCGCCTCCCGCGGCGCAATCGAGCCGATCAGCGCGCGGCTGGCGGCACTCAAGGGCACTGTCATCGGGCGCAGCACACAGGTTGTCGCGGCCAGTCAGGAAGTGACCGTGCTGGCAGACAAGACCATTCCTTTCGAGGTGATCAAGCGAGTCCTCTCGACCTGCACCGGTCAGGGCTACACAAACGTCTCGCTTGCAGTCGTCCAGAAGGGCATGGCAGCAGTCGAGACTTAGGCCATGGCTATGTCAGCGAAAAAGGCTCCGATGCCCGAAGACACGCAGCTGCGCAAGCAGATCGAGCAAACCGAGCAGAAGCTCAGCGGTCTCGAGGACACGCTGTCGGGCATCGATGCCGAGCTCGAGGGGCTCGGTACACAGCGCGAGACCTTCGCGCTTCTCGAGCAGACCTGCGGTACGCTCGAGAAGCTCGAAACGCTAGGATCAGCGGAGCTGTTCTGGGGCAAAGGCAATGTTGCGCGCTCCGGCGAGTACATCAAGCAGGTTCGCAAGCGCGCCAATACTTACCTGAGCCAGGTCGGCCAGATCGAGCAACGTCGCAAATCGGTCGTCGACGAGATCAAGAAGGGGCAGGACGTCCTCGACATCCTCGAAGGCGATCTCGACGAGCTCATTCGGGTCGAAGAGGAGCGCCAGGAAGAATGGGTCATCGAGCGTGACGCCGACGTCGTCGATCATGTCGCGGCGATGCCCTGGGTGGATCCCGAGGATGACGGGCGACTGCGTAAGTCGTTGTCCATCAGCCTGCTTACGGCGCTCATTCTCGGCGCCATCATTCCGATGATCGACCTGCCGCTACCGGATTTCGAGCTCTTGCCCGAGGTGCCTGAGCGGTTCGCGCGCCTGATCGAGCAGGAGCTCCCGCCGCCCCCGCCACCCGTGGTCGAGGAGGTGGTTGAGGAAGAGGTCGTCGAGCCGGAACCCGAGCCGGAACCCGAGCCCGAGCCGGTCGTTGCCGAGGAAGTGCCCGAGGTCGTTCCCGAGCCGCAGGAGGAGCCCGCGCCCGTCATCGTCGACGAGCCGGCCCCCCAGCGTGAGGTCCGCTCGACCGGCATCCTCGCTTTCAGCGAGAGCTTTGCCGACCTGCAGGAGGACCGACCGGCGCCGGGTCTCGGTGCCGATGCGAGGATCAACAATGCCGGTGAGAACGAGGTCGGCCGTACCGAGCGCGCCATGGTGACGTCGCAAGGGCCTGGCTCCAGCGGTGGCATCAATCTCGGTTCGCTCAGCCGCAACGTCGGCGGCGGAGGCGGCGGCCAGATGGACGGCGTCGCGGTCTCCCGCGTTGCAAGCTCGATCGGCGGATCGGGCACGGGCAACCGGCCGATGGCCGGCGGCGCCGCAGCGGGCGGACGTACCGACGAGGAAATTCAGATCGTTTTCGACCGGTACAAGTCGGCGCTCTATCGGCTCTACAACCGCGAGCTCCGCAACGACCCGACCCTGCGCGGCCAGGTCGTGCTCAGGCTGACGATCGAGCCCGACGGGAGCGTGTCGTTTGTCGAGGTGCAGTCTTCGGGGCTCGGTTCGCCGGGGCTCGAGCAGCAGATTGTCGATCGCGTCAGAGCGTTCGATTTCGGTGCCAAGGAAGGTATCGCGGCGATGACCATTGTGTATCCGATCGACTTCCTGCCTGCAGGCTGACGGACGTCGGTTGCGGTACCAGCAACAGGAAACGCATGGCGTAAACGAAAGACAGGATTTCGATAAAGGCAAAACCATCGAAAGGTGGTGACGCAAAGTAACCGGTCTAAAGGGCTTTGGCCCCAGGACAGCGGGACTGCCAAATCCGGAACCAGGATTGGGTCTGTTCCCCCGGGCTTTGCGGCTTCACCGCAGCAAGCACACGAATGAATTTGAGAACACCCAATCTGAGATCACTCTGCCTGTCGGCAGGTTTGCTGCTGATCGCGCTCACGTCAAGCCTGTTCGTGGCGCAGCCGGCGATCGCTCAGAGCACGTCGTGCTCAGATTTCGGTGGTGTGCTCGATGGTTTTGCCGGCGATATCGCGCCGTCGCAGATTCAGATCGACCAGAACTGCACCATCCGGAATTTTCCGGCATCGAATCCGCTGCCGACGAACTTCAGCTTCTATACCCAGCCCGGCCAGAACAATGAGCGCTGGCTGATCATCTTCGACAACGTCGTGCACACGGGCAACATGTCGTGCAACTCGGTGCTCGAGCACCGCCTCTGGTTCGTCAACGGCTCCTCGACCTCGATCCAGGAAGGTTGCCAGAATCTGCTGATCCCGGTCGAAAAGATCGAGAAGGACAATCCGGCCGGCCAGTCGGATGCGACGGTCGGCGTGCCGTTCACCTATACGCTGACGATGCCGGTGCTGTACGCGCCCGGTACTCAGGTTGTGATCGACGACCAGGGCTCGCCCAACGATCTGCATGGCGTCACGCTCACCGACGACCTCAATGCGACCGGCGCAGATCTCTCGTACGTGAGCCATGTGGCTTACTGGGAGAGCAGCGGTGTACCGGTGCCGCACACGTTCTCCGACGCGGCCGGATTCCTGACGTTCGACAACTTCCCGATCGTTCCGGCCGGTGAACAGATCATCATCGAGCTGACCGTCGTTCTCGATGACACGCCGGCGAACAGCAACGGAACGCAGTTCTTCAACACTGCGAAGTGGGAGTTCGGTCGGCTGATCGATGACACGTTCTACCAGCCGCTGCCGGGCGAGTGGGGCGTGAGCGATTGGATGACGATTGTCGCCCCCGATCTGACTCTGACGAAATCCGGGCCGCCGCTTCTCGATCTGGGAGTGCAGGGCAGTTTCGTCATCGACGTGCAGAATGTGGGCGGCGCAGACGCCTGGGATGTGACGCTGGTCGATCAGTTGCCGAATGTCACGGGCGCCAGCGGCGGTGGGATGTGCGACGTGGCGCCGGTTATCACGTCGGCCCAGGTGTTTGCGGCGGATGGCACCACGCCGGTTCCGGGTAAGGGCACACTGAGCGCCGGGACGGATTTCAATTCGAGCTGGTCGGGTGAGCCCGTCTGCGAGCTGACGTTGACGATGCTGACGGCAGCGGCGTCGATCGGGCCCGGCGAAAGGCTGATCGTCAACTATACGGCGGAACTCGATGCCGACAGCAGCAACGACGTTGCGCTGACGAACATTGCCGCCGCGACCGAGTGGTTCAACGGTGATGCGAGCGTCGTCAGTCGGCAGCAATTCACTCGTACCCTCACCGATGGCACGCCCGGCACGCTGGATCATGAGGATGCGCACACGATGTCGGGCGCACTCGCCGGTCTCTACTTCAGAAAGACCGTCACCAATCTGACTGCCGGCGGCAGTGCCAGCGCAACGCCTGGCGACACCCTGCGTTACTCGCTCTCGATCCGGACGACCGATGCGCCGCTGACGGACGTGACGATAGTCGACGATCTCGGTGACTTGAATGCAAGCCAGGTCTTCGCGCCAGGTACCTTGACACTCGATCCGGCAACGATTCCGTCCGGCGCCGACACCTCGAATACCGATCCCAACGGCGGGACGAACTCGTCGGGATTGCTCGATATCCGTAGCTTCGATCTGCCGGCCGACAGCGAGCACATCATCGAGTTCGAAATCGAGCTCGTGCCGGTCATCGCGAACGGAACGCTCGTCACTAATCAGTCGCTGATGACGGCGGCAGGCGGTGAGTCCGAGCTCAGCGACGATCCCGATGTCAACGGCCAGGCGAGCCCGACAGTAGACGGCGACGAAGATCCGACACAGATTCAGATTACGTCGAGCCCTCAGTTCGAAGTCGACAAGATCTCAACCGATCTCGACGGAGATCCGGCGGTACTCGAGGCCGACGAGCGCCTGCGCTACACGATTACCGTGGCCAATATCGGCACGGAAGACGCCCAGGGCGTGCTGCTGCGCGATCTGATTCCCGGCAACACGACCTACGTTGCCGGCAGCACGACGTTCAACGGGGCGGCCGTCGCGGACGGCGCCGGCGGTGCCCCGCCGATCGTCGCGGGCATCCTGATCAATTCCGTCGCCGACCCGACCCCGGGCTTGATGCTGGCCGATGCTTCAGCAGCTGCAGCCAATCGCGCGACGGTCGAATTCGATGTGCGCGTCGATCCGGATGCAATTTACGGCACGGAGATTACGAACCAAGCGTTTCTCGACGCCCTGAGCGCCGGCATTGCCGATGTGCCCTCCGATGATCCGCGTACGCCGATAGTCGACGACCCGACGCGCGACGTCGTCGGCGGCCTGCCGCTGCTGTTCGCGGAAAAGTCCGCTGCACTCGAGGGCGATTCCCGCACGCCCGGCGTCGTCGATCCGGGTGATACGCTGCGATACACGATTCGGATCGACAACAACGGCAGTGCCCCGGTTACGAGCGTCAGACTCAGCGACGCCGTGCCGGCCAACACGACCTACGTCGCCGATTCGCTGACATTGAACGGCCAGCCCGTCGGCCAGCCGGACGGCGGCACTTCGCCGCTGATCGCGGGCATCGGGATCAGCTCATCCGATCTGACGCCGCCTCTGCCAGGGCCCGCCGGCGGCACGATTTCGCCCGGGGAGTCGGCTGTCGTCGAATTCGTGCTGATGGTCAACAACGGCACTCCAAGCGGCACGCTGATCGTGAATCAGGCGACGGTCGAGAGTTCGGAGCTCGAGGACCTGCTGACTGACGGGGATGGCAACCCGCTTACGGGCCCTGAGCCCACAATCGTGGTCGTCGGCGCCGTGCAGCAGCTTGCGATAGCCAAACAGGTTGCCGTCGTCGGCGGCGGTCAGCCGATGGCGGGCTCGATGCTCGAGTATCTGGTGACCGTTCGCAACGTCGGTTCGCTGGCGGCGCAGAATGTCGTCATAACCGACGATCTCGACCTGCCGATCACCGGTCAACTCACTTTCGTCGCGGGCTCGGCGACGATGGATGGTGTTGCCAACGGAATCACGATAGCGGGCTCACTGCTGACGGCTGATTATTCGTCGGCCTACGGTGCGCTCCCAGCGGGTGACTCGATCACGCTTCGCTTCCGTGCTCTGGTTGACGCCGATCTCGTGGCCAATACGCTTGTAATCAACACGGCCGAGGTGAGCTGGAACAACCCGCCGCAGTCGGAAAGCGCGAGCGCCTTCGTCACCCTCACAGATTTTCCTGCCGCGCTCGACATCGACAAGGTGTCGAGCTACATCGATGGCGATCCGACCCGGCTTCTGGCCGGTGAACGCCTGCGTTACACGATTACCGTTGTGAACACGAGCGCCACGGACGTCACCGACGCCGTGCTGCGAGACGACGTGCCCGTGAACACTTTCTATGTGCAGGGTTCGACGACCCTGAACGGTGTGTCGGTGCCTGACACAGGCTCGGGGGGCTCTCCGCTCGGTGCCGGCATTTCGATCAGCACGCCGTCGGATCCGACACCCGGTTTGCTGCCGTCGGATCCGCTTGGCGCGCCCGAGAATACGGCGACGATAGTCTTCGACGTGACCGTGGATCCGGACGTGATCGACGGTACGGTTGTGTCGAACCAGGCATTCGTCAGCGCGCTCGCCAGCGATCTCAGCGACCTCCCTTCTGATGATCCCCGTACGCCGGTCGCCGATGACCCGACGCGCGACGTCGTCGGCAGCAATCCGCTTCTGTTTGCCGAGAAATCCGCCGCGATAGAGGTCGATCTCGGCACACCCGGCGTCGTCGATCCCGGTGACACACTCCGCTACACGATCACGGTTCACAATAATGGCGCGGTGCCCGCAACCGAAGTTGTCGTCACCGATGCCGTGCCGACAAATACGAGCTATGTTGCCGACTCGACGACGCTCAACGGCGTCGCAGTCGCGCCCGACGGCGGCACCTCGCCGCTGATCGCGGGCCTCGACGTCAGCTCATTCGATCTGACGCCGCCTTTGCCCGGTGCGGGCGAGGGCACGCTGAGCCCGAGCGAGTCAGCCGTAATCCAGTTCGATGTCGTCGTCGATACCGTGCCTGCGGGGACGTTGATTTCGAACCAGGCGACCGTGGCGAGCCTCGAACTGGCCGATCTTCCGACCGACGGCGACGGCAACCCGGCAACCGGACCCGAGCCGACGATAGTCGTGGTCGGCGACGTGCAGCAGCTGTCGATAACCAAGGAAGTCGCCGTGGTCGGCGGCGGGCCTGCTCTCGCGGGATCGACGCTCGAGTACACCGTGCGCGTACAGAATCTGGCAGCAGTGCCGGCTTACTACGTGGAGATCGTCGATAACCTCGACCTGCCCGACGCCGGGCAGCTGGCGTATGTGGCGAATTCGGCAACTCTGGATGGTCTGGCTGTTGGCGTTGCGGCTGCGGGGCCCGTCGTTTCGGCTGACTATGGCGCCGCATACGGCGTCCTCCAGCCGGGAGCGGCAACCGTGCTGCGATTCCAGGCTGTTCTCGACAGCAATCTCACCACGGGCGCGGTCGTCACCAACATTGCCGAGGTGAGCTGGAACGATCCATCGCAGACGGCGAGCGCGAGCGTCTCAGTCAATATCGGTGGCACGCCTGGTACCTCGGCCATCGACGGTTCTGTGTGGCACGACGCCAACTTCGACGACTTGCTCGATTCTGCGGAACGTCTGCTCGGCGGTTGGCTCGTCGAGCTCTATCAGCAGGACCAGTTGATTCATACCACCCAGACGGATGCCGACGGGACCTATCGCATTTCCGCGCTGCCGCCGACGGCCGGAAACGGCGATGAGTACGCCATCCGTTTCCGGGCGCCCGGTGCGGGTCCAAACACCGCGTCGCTCGGGCTTGCGTCTTCCCTGTTCAACGACGGCCAGCAGACAATCAACGGCATCACTGTCGATCCGGACAACGATCAAAGCGGTCTCAATCTGCCGATCGATCCGAACGGCGTGGTCTACAACTCAGTCTCGCGCGGGCCGTTGGCAGGCGCCGTGTTGACAGTGATCAACGTCTCGACGGGGCAACCGGTGCCTTCGACCTGCTTCGACGACCAGGCCCAACAGGGCCAGGTCACGCTGGCCGACGGCTATTACAAATTCGACATGATTTTTGCCGACGCCGCGTGTCCGCCGAACGGCGCGTATCTGATCGACGCGGCCGTGCCGTCGGGCGCGTTCATCCCGGGCGTCTCCCAGCTCATACCGCCCACCTCGAGCGCGTTGACGGCACCGCTGTCGCTGCCGAATTGCCTGCAGGGCGGGGCTGCCGATGCGATCCTCGCGACGACCGACTTCTGCGAGGCGACGGCTTCGGAGTTCGCGCCGCTGCCCTCGGCGCCCTCGGGCTCGCCCGGGACGGCCTATTACCTGCAGCTGACGCTGACGGACACCAACGATCCGGGCTCGGCGCAGATCTTCAACAATCACATTCCGCTCGATCCGGATCTGACGGATGCCGTTTCGGTAACCAAGACCTCGCCGACATTGAGTGTCACGCGCGGCCAGCTCGTGCCGTACGTCATTACCGTCACCAACGATATCGGCTTCGACCTGACAGAGGTCAGTGTCATCGATCGGTTCCCGGTTGGATTCCGCTATGTCGCAGGTTCCGCACGCATCGACACGGTGCCGGCGGAGCCTGACGTTGTCGGTCAGGAGCTGATCTGGAGCGACCTCGCCTTCCTCGGCGCCGGTCAGCACAGGATCGATCTGTTGCTCGCCGTCGGCGCCGGTGTCAGTGAGGGTGACTTCGTGAATCGGGCTCTTGCTCGGCACAACGTCTTCGGCAACCAGATATCGAACGAGGCGACGGCGACCGTGCGCCTCGTGCCGGACCCGGACTTCGACTGCACCGACGTGATGGGCAAGGTCTACGACGACGCCAACCGCAACGGCCGCCAGGATCCCGGCGAGGCCGGACTGCCCGGCATCCGTCTCGTCTCGACCACGGGTCTCGCGGCAACGACCGACAGCTACGGCCGCTATCACATTACCTGCGCCACGGTGCCGAACGAGAGTCGCGGCAGCAACTTCGTGCTCAAGCTCGACGACCGTACGCTGCCGGCCGGCTTCCGGGCCTCGCTGCAGCCGATTCAGATCGAACGCGCAACGCGAGGTAAGGCGCTACGGATGAACTTCGGCGCATCGATCCACCGGGTCGTCGGTCTCGATCTGGCCGATCCGATTTTCGAGCCGGGCACGACCGGGCTCCGGTCGCAGTGGGAGTCACGAATCGTGCTCCTGCTCGATCAGCTCGTGGCGTCGCCTTCGGTGCTGCGTCTCACCTACCTCGCTGACATCGAGGATCCGAGGCTGGTCGAGGATCGGCTCGCGTTCATGGAGGACGAGATTTCGATGCGCTGGGAGGCGCAGCAGGCGCCGTACGAGCTCGAAATCGAGACACAGATTTTCTGGCGCCTCGGCGGGCCGCCGGACCTGTCGGCGATCGACACGGTGGGTGAGCCATGATGACCCGGCCCAGAATGAAATCACTGGCGGTTGTCGTCGGCGCGTTGCTTAGCGGCACGGCCATGGGCCAGATTATCGGTGAGGCACCGCTCGGTGAAGCCGTCGAGCGGCACTTCACGGGCGATGAGCCCATGACTGAGTGGACCACGGATTCGGAGTTTCTGGCGACAGAGCGGGGCGACTCACTCGAGACCCGCGAGGTCGCCGCCGAGGAGCTCGAGACGATCAAGCTGACCGGGCTGGTGCCGCCGATCAATTTTGCGTCCGGCATTGCCGATATACCCGACAGCACCGTCGCCGAGCTGTCCCGGCTGCTCGAGACCATGAACGATCGCCGTAACGTCAGGCTGCATCTCGTGGGGCACGCCGACAACCAGCCGCTCTCACCGGAGCTGGCCGCAGTTTTCGGCGACAACGAGGGGTTGTCGCGTGAGCGCGCCGGCGAAGTCGCGGAGTTTCTGCAGGACACGCTGTCGTTGCCTGCCGAGAGCGTCTCGTACGAGTGGGCCGGCGACTCCGCTCCGGTTGCAACCAATGAGACGGAAGCAGGACGGGCCGAGAACCGTCGCGTCGAAGTCGAAATCTGGTACGACGAGGTCAACGAGGGCGTGGCGCTCGAGGAGTTCCTCGTCCGGCAGCAGTTCAACCGGATCAAGGTCTGCCGCATGGAGACCGTCTGCAAGCTCAGCTATGAGGACGGCCATGAGCGCCGGGCGCGGATCCAGAACCTGATCGCGCCGCTGCAATACGATGCATCGGGCGTCGACGTCAGCGAGGCATTCATCGAGCGGGTGAGCCAGGCGCTTTCGAACATCAGCGACCGCAGCGGCGTCGTCGTTCGCTTCGTCGGTTACACCGACGACTCACCACTGGCAGAGCGCAACGAGCGGATCTACGGTTCGCACGACGGTCTTTCGGCGGCGCGCGCGCGCCGCGTGGCGCAGGCCGTTCAGGAGGCGCTCGATCTGCCGGCCGAGGCCGTCGAGAGCGACGGCCGCGGCACCGAGAAGCCGCTCGGATCGAACCAGACGACGCAGGGCCGCGCGCTCAATCGTCGCGTCGAAGTAGAGTTCTGGTACGACGATCCGCTGCAGCAGCTGCCGAACGAGCCGCAGGTCTGTCCGGCCGAGGGCGACGGCACGCTGGTTACTCGCGTCTACGAGCCGTCGTGGGGAGAGATCGCGCCGATCGCCATCGCCGAAGGCGGTGTCATCGACTTGCCGGGCGGCCTGGTCAGCGATATCGAGCGGGCGCTCGCCGACGTCGAAGGACGGCGCAACGTGCGTGTGCGTTTCGTCGGTTACACCCAGAACCAGCGGCTGGAGCGTCGCACGGCGTTGGTCTATGGCGACGACATCGGCCTCTCGGCCGCACGCGCCCGGAGAGCGATGGAGCTCGTTGCCGAAGAGATGGGGCTTGCCCCCGAGCAGGTGGAATTCGAGGGTCGCGGCTACGTGCACTCCGACGACGTCGTCAATGCAGGTTTCATCCAGGGCGAGACCTCCCACGTCGTAGCCGAAGTCGTGTACGACGAGATTGCGGCGCCGACCAACCTCGACGGCGTCGACATCACGCCCCTCAATCAGGAGCTCAGCCCGCAGAATCCATTCGGACTCAACCTCATGCGGATCACGGTCGACGGCAGGCCGATCGACGACCCCGAGAGAAGCTTTGCCGACATCCAGCGCTGCACCGACGTCGCGCTCGAAGACGCCGACATCCGCTTCAGCTTCGATAACCTGCGTGCGTCCCCGAGGCTGAGCGTCACGGCCGAGCCGAATTCGGTCGCCTTCGTCGAGAACGGCGACGATCTCGTGGCGACGTCGAGTGTCGAGTTTGCGATGTATGCAAACTACTCGAACTTCATCGAATCGGCCGAGGTTCGCCTCTTCGAGGCTGGCCAGTCGGTTCGCGAGGAGCCGCTCGAGGTCATCGATATCGACATCGGCGGCATAGTCGAGTGGACGCCGACCTCGAAGCGATTCCAGGCACCGCTCAAGGAGCTCCGTTACGTGCTGCGCGCGTATGCGCCGGACGGAACGTTCGACGAGACCTCGGCGCAGCCCCTATGGCTGACCTATCTTGCCGACGAGGCCGACATGGCCCCCGCCCTGGGCGAGCCGCCTGCGGCTGGCGAGAGTGTCAGTGATGCAACGGGCGCCGCCGGCGGCGAGACCGCCAGCGATACGTCCGGCAGCGCCGGCGGCCAGGCCTCGGCCGTCGACGGCGGCCGCCGGCTCGCGAGCGGCGGGTTGCTCGATGGCTACGGCGAGAACGAGCTTGCGGTCAACAACATCGTGCTCGGCAGCGGTACGGTCACTGTGCAGGGCTCGCAGATCCCCGAGGGGCATTCGGTCTGGGTCGCCGGCCAGCAGGTTCCCGTGGATGCGTCGGGAAACTTCGTCGCGGAGACGATTCTGCCGACGGGTCTGCATACCGTCGAAGTCGCCGTTCTCGATCCGGAAGGTAACGGTGAGCTGTTTCTGCGCGATCTCGAGTTCAAGCGCGACGACTGGTTCTATGTCGGCATGGCCGATCTTACGCTTGCACAGAACGATTACTCCGGCCCGATAGAGCTGTTCCAGGGCGAGAACTCGGTGCTCAGTTACGACGACACGGCGTATGGGCGCGTTGCGTTCTACGTCAACGGCAAGTTCGGCGAGCAGTGGAAGCTGCATGCGAGCGCCGACAGTCGCGAGGCGCCGCTCGATGAGCTCTTCAGCAACTTCACGAGCAAATCGCCGGACTCGCTGTTCCGGCGCATCGATCCGGATTACTACTACCCGACTTTTGGTGACGACAGCGTCGTCACAGAGAGCGCACCGACGCAGGGCCGCTTCTTCGCGCGCCTCGATCGCGGCGCCAACTATGGACTCTGGGGGAACTTTGACGTCGGTTACATGAACAACGAGCTGGCCCAGATCGATCGCGGTCTGTACGGCGGTTCGTTGCACTTCGAGTTTCTCGAGCCGACGAGCTTTGGGGAGAGTAGGCTGACGGTAGACACGTTTGCCGCCGAGCCAGGGACCGTCCCGAGCCGCGAAGAATTTCGCGGCACGGGCGGCTCCCTATATTTCATGAGGCGCCAGGACATCCTGACCGGCTCCGAGCGGGTCCGGATCGAGATTAGGGACAAGGCATCGGGCGTCGTGTCCGGAGTGGTCAATCTTCGCCCGGTTCTCGACTACGACATCGACTATCTGCAGGGCCGGATTCTGCTCAACGAGCCGCTGAACTCGACCGTCGACGACAACCTGCTGGTTCGAACCAATGCCCTCAATGGCGACGAGGCCTACCTCGTCGTGCGCTACGAGTACACGCCCGGCTTCGACGAGCTCGATGCGCTCTCCGTGGGTGGTCAGGTCCACTACTGGGTCAACGATCATGTGCAGGTCGGCTTCACGGCCAACTCCAACGAGCAGGGCGACATCGACTCGACGCTCAACGGCACCGACGTGACGCTGCGCAAGAACGAGCGGACCTGGCTCAAGCTGCAGACCGGGACGAGCGAAGGGTTTCTGACCGACTCGATGCGTTCCGATGACGGCGGCTTCGGCTTTTACGGCTACGACGGGACGTCGTTCGTTGCTGCTGACGCGACGGCGAACCGGATGGACCTGAGCCTCGCACTCGAGGATTTCATCGGCGCGCTCGAAGGCCGCGTCACGCTCTATGGTCAGGACGTCGACGCCGGGTACGCCGCGCCGGGCCTGACCACGCTTCAGGATACCCGCACCTACGGCGGTTCGTTCGCGCTGCCCGTCAACGATCGTATGACACTCGCGTTCAAGGCCGACTCGCGGGTGCAGGACCAGGGTGTCGAGACCGACGCTCGAGAGATGAACATGGGTCTGACGCTGACCGACGAGTGGAGCGTCAGCGCTGGTCTTCGCGAGGAGACTCGCCGCGACAACGCCGTGCTG